>DASQTN010000403.1:0-3358 GCA_035641895.1 Chryseolinea sp.
TTCTTCTCATGCATTCATAGTAACAAAACCAAACAAAAAGACCCTCGCGGGTCTAATTCACAAGATTGGTGCAGCGTGCAGGAAAAAGTTTACGCCTTATCTCTGATGAAATAGTTAGGTGCTCAAGCTTTACTATACTGAAGATGCACAAAGCCATTCTCAAACTTTCGCAAATCCACCAGCTTAAGCTTGCTTTCAACATCTTTCGGTAACCAATAATTGCCACTGCCTATTAGTTGGGGAACAATGATTTGATGATACTCGTCAACAATGCCGGCCTTTATTGCCTCAGCCGCTAAATGCGGGCCGCCAATGTCAAAATCTTTATCTGACTCTGCCACTAATTTTTGTATGGCGCTTGGGTCAAAGGATCGCTCAATTGTTGCATTAGCTATGGTGAGGTCAGAAAGCGAAGTGGAATAGACTATCTTCTTTGCATCTCGCCAAATTTTAGCGTAGTCATTCATCGCTTCACTTGGCCCGTCCATAGGCCCACCTGTCCCTTCTGTTGGAATAGAATCCCATACCTTCACAATCTCGTACATGTTGCGTCCAAGTAGAGACGTACCTACATTGCGTACAATGTCATTTACGAAGGAATGTACTTCCTCACTTGGCATAGCCCATTCAAAATCACCATTTTTATCAGCCACAAAGCCATCCAACGATGTCGTTATAAGATATATTAATTTGCCCATAAATTTATTATCTCACAATGCCTATTTTTTTTGAGCTTTCCATAATATTTCGTGTATATACCCGTCTTGAGACTTTATATGCTCATGTGACTTTTGCACGATTTGCTCAAGGATTGGCAGCTCTACATCGCTAAGCCGCCTGATATAAACACAATATCCAGTACCAGTATGTTTACCCAACTTATCCAGCAATTCAGAGTAGCGCGCCGTGCCGTCCATCAGGTAAACGGTAATCTTACCTTTTCTTGGATAAAATCCAAGAACATGACCGTCGCCTTCGCGCCCGCTGTCGTATTTGTAATGGTAGCTATCAAACCCGAGAGTGCCCGCATTCCATAGCTTTGGCTTATGCCCGCTTATTCGCTGCATCATTTCAATAAGCACCTGGCTATCTTTTGCGGTTTGCTCATCAAGAGAAGCAATATAGTCTTTGATTGAATTGTCGTCAGGAAGATCTGTCATTTTAACTATCCTCTTATTTTTTTATCGGCTCATAGTAGTGCATGATTGCGCCACAACCAAATGTTTTTGTTTTTAAGAGCTTCAAATCAATTCTGTCCTTGATGTTTTTAAACAACGGCAGACCCTTTCCTAAAATCGTTGGCAGAACATTAAGCTGGTATTCGTCAATCAAGTCAAGTTGCGTTAACGCTACGATTAAACTTGGACTACCCACTACAATGTTTTTACTTCCGCCATTGCGGGATTGCTTAAGTTCTAAAATTTCTTCTTTTATGACTTCCTTTTTCAACGCTGTATTTTTCCAAACAACATTTTGCAATGTGCGGGAATAGACAATCTTTGAAATATTGTCTATCAATACTGCAAATTCATCCATTGGTTTGTTGCCCGTAGGGTTTTTTACGACAGTTGGCCAATGACTTTCCATAAGTTGATATGTTATCCTCCCGTATAAAAGAGTGCCTGCGTTACTTAATAGCTCATTGTAATGCTGATGTATTTCTTCATCTGCGATCCCGGCCTCGTGGTTGCAAAACCCGTCCAGTGTCATATTCATTGCTGCAATTAGTTTTCTCATTGCTACAGCTCCAAAGGTTAATGTCTAAAAAAAATTTATCATGGTTGGGGAAAAAATTTTGGTTTAAAAGTAACAGATGGAATTATAAAGAACAAATGTTCTGTGGTCAAGTCAAATCAAATGGTTCAGTCTGAATCAGGATGGACCATTCTTTGATGGCAGGGGAACTCTCGAAAAACAGGCGATCACCCCTATAATATAAGAATATGGGTAAAAGAAATTATCTTATTGAGGGGGTCTCCGGCACTGGCAAAACCTCGGTGGCTGAAGAATTGCAGCGGCGTGGTTATCACGTCCTCCACGGTGACCGGGAGTTGAAATATCGGGGCGATCCAAAGACAGGGGAACCGGTAAATGAACCTATCCATGAGAGCGAGAGGGACAAGGCCGTATGGCAACAGGAACATCACCTTTGGGATATAGACAAAGTTAAATCCGTGATCTCTGACCACAGCAAGGCAATCTCTTTCTTCTGCGGTGGTTCGAGGAATTTTTCAAAATTCATAGATTTATTGGACGGCGTTTTTGTTCTTAATGTTGACGACATTGAAACAATATATCGGCGCCTTGATGAGCGTGTGGCGCGGGATCCAACTGACTTCGGCGGAAAACCAGAGGAGAAGGAACTCGTTGCCCGAGTGCATCGAACGAAAGAAGACATACCCAGCAGCGGCATCGTAATCGATGCAACACAGCCGCTTGTCAGTGTCGTGGACGAAATCCTTAACCATGTCCAAGCTTAAATGACAAGGGCACAGCATGCTGTGCCCTTCCAATGATTATCCCATTATTTACTCTTCCAATACCTTTTTCACTCTCTGCAAATGATCACCATCCTCTTTCTTAAGGATGGCTGCGACCAGGGGAAGCATCAATTTCTTAATGCCTTTCGCATTGACTTCACAAACCAGGTCAATGCGCGTACCAGCCCTTTCGGGCTGGAAATTGTAGCGATAGACCGTTTCGATTCCCTCAGTCAAATTTTGCATGGCATATTTCTGAGTCGGCTCGAATTCAACGATTTCCAACTCGGCCTGCTGTTCCTTTCCCCCCATTAAACGGGTTTCGCGATAGCGCGTCCCAACGCGGGGAGGACCATCCGTCAGCTTAACCATGCTTTTTACTGATTGAGCAATTTTCGGTGCGTTTTCAGAAGCGGTAATAAAGTCAAAGACCTCTTTGGGGGGACGGGCAACCCACTCACTCATATTAAATCCAGTCATTTTATTCTCCTTTTTAAATTCAATTCTTTTGGTTCGTTCGGTTTTTTTCAACAGGCAGATACACATCCGTGAAATGGATTCGTATGTCACCTTTTACCTGGGAATAACCATAAACTTCAAAAGGCGTTTGTGTGCGCAAGTTGTATTTTCCAGTGGTGACCAGTGAGTCGTAAATGTGCACGTAAGCTTCTGCAAGGTTATCGAATGAACCGTAATGTCTGCTTACGCCAAACATTCCTGCAGAAATGGTCTGGCATCCGATATGACCTGACGGGTTGCGAAATTCAGGGATCTGCACACATACGTCAAAGCGCTGTTTTTGAGGCGGCGTGATCGAAGGATCGTCCTGCGGGATTCCGATTAATAACGAATCGGCATTGATCAGTTTGTTTGCATTG
>DASQTN010000404.1:0-4630 GCA_035641895.1 Chryseolinea sp.
ATGCAGAACCTTATGCACGACGGCGGATTCTCTACATCGGGAATTACGCAGGAAATGATCGATCGGCTTGTTAAATAGTTTCTAGTTTGAGGTTCGAGGTTGTGTTATAACCTCGAAGCTGCAATAGGCTTAATCGTGGGAGTTTGTATTTTTAGCATTTATTTTTTCGCACGAACGCCATAGCGTTACAACTTCGAACCTCAAACCTCAAACTTCAAACCAATCCCATGGTAAGTTTTCCTCCCTGCAAAATCAATTTGGGTTTGTCCGTGCTTTCGAAAAGAGAGGATGGATATCATAATCTTGAAACCTGTTTTTTTCCTATTCCTTGGCACGACGTTTTGGAGGCAATTCCCGCGGATACATTTATGTTTACGTCATCGGGGAATACTATCGCCGGGAACCCCGATGAGAACTTATGTGTAAAGGCTTACCGCTTGTTGAAGAATGAATTCGACCTCGACCCGGTACATATTCATCTCCATAAGATCATACCTTCCGGGGCCGGATTAGGAGGTGGCTCATCGGATGCGGCTTACACGCTGCGTCTTTTGAATGATATTTTTTCGTTGAATCTGAGTCATCAAGTCTTGATGGATTATGCTTCCCGTCTTGGAAGCGACTGTGCTTTTTTCGTTCAGGATAAACCGATGGTCGGCACTGGCCGTGGCGAAATATTGAAGGAGATATCATTGTCATTGAACGACAAATTCTTCGTAGTGGTAACACCCAATATTCATGTTTCCACTGCTGATGCTTTTGCGAACATACAAGCTGCTTTAACTGCGCGATCGATCGAGGAAATCGTGCTCACGGATCCAATATCAAAATGGAGCGAATTTTTAAAAAATGATTTCGAAGAAACCGTCTTCAAAAAACATCCGGCGATACAACTGCTGAAAGAAGAACTCTATTCACTCGGCGCAGCCTATGCGGCGATGAGCGGAACGGGGTCGGCAGTATATGGGATTTTTGATAATGAAGTCAACGTGTCGCATCAGTTTCGAGGGTCAACAACCTGGACTGGATTTCCTGCCATCGTCAAGGGTTGACAATGATGCCGCCGTCATATCTTCTTCGTAAGAGCGGATAGGAAGCTACGGCACACATAATAACCAATGTTCCGAGGTAAAAACTCAGGCCCATCTTCTCAGAAGATCCGAAGATTATTACGGCCATAATAATTCCATAAACCGGTTCAAGATTCAGTGTTAGTTGGATAAGGAAGACGCTTACTTTTTTCATCAACTCAACGGCGGTCGTGTAAGCATACACCGAACAAGCTCCACTCAGTATGATCATGTATACCCAATCCATAATGCCTGGTGTAAGATGCAGCGTTCCATCGACAGACCAATTCGTTTTGTAGAGTGGCAAGAAGAGGCCGAGGCCGATAAAAATCCCCATCATTTCATAAAAACTTATCGTATAAGCTGAAATGTTTTTTACCATTCTGGAGTTTAGAATAGCAAATATGGCAGAAGTAAAACCTGATAATACACCGAGAAAGAGACCGAAAGGATATTGGAAGTCAAACGAAAAAATTATGTACAGCCCAAAGATCACAACCAGGCCTAAAATCAATTCGAATTTTTTTACAGAAGTCCTGTTGAACAACGGTTCCAATATTGCTGTCCACAAAGAATTGGTGGCGAACCCTACCAGACTCACGGACACGTTCGATACGCGGGCCGACTCGAAAAAAGCGAGCCAATGGATAGCGACGATAAATCCAATTCCAATCAGATTGATAAATTGTTTTCGCGAGACTTTAAAACTCTCGCGCATCATGAGCATGACAATTCCAATTCCGAGGGCGGATAATATGCCTCTGAAAAAAACCATTTCATATGCGGGTATCAGTATAAGCTTTCCCAGAATTCCTGAAAAGCCCCAGAGAAAAACAATGAAATGTAATTTGAAGTAATCAACGCGCGTCGCCATTAACGCGGAACATATTTATACATCGCAATAGTGATCAAACCAAAAACAATATTAGGTACCCAGACTGATATTTGTGGAGGCATTGAGCCATTTTCCGCGAAGGTCCTGAACAATGTAAAAAATAAAATGAAAATGAATGATAACAAAAAGCCCAACGCGATCTGAGGGCCGGTACCACCTCTGCTTTTTCTTGCTGATACGATCACTCCCATAAAAACCAAAATGTAGATAGTAACTGGCGAAGTGTATCGCGTATATTTTTCCACTTCGTAAAGTTCAATTCCTGTCGAACCCCGCGCTCTTAAAGTTTTGATTTGTTCGTCCAGTTCGTTGAGGGTAAGGCCATCGTATTTTCTATAGTCACTTTCAAATTCCTTTGGATGAATGACGAGCGCCGTGTCCAAGTCAGTACCGGATTTTACAAACTCTTTAGTGGTGGCAACTTTTGAAACTTCCATGGCGGGAACGGTTTCAGGGCGTTGAGGAGTTTCGAAAATCCCATCTACTCTTTTAAGTGTCCAATCAAAGAGTGTCCATTTCATTTTTGTAGAATCCCATACAATCCGGCTGGCGGTCAGCTTCTCAAGAAGTTTGTTGTCGGAGAATTTTTCAAGCGTAAAGTGATAGCCTGTGTGATTATTGTTGTTATAACTTTTCATATACAGGTAAGTATCGGAAGCCACCTGGATATGGATATTTTGTTTTTCAAAGTAATACTTAGTCTTAAAATATTGCATCTCAAACGCAAGGCGTGATTTGTTAGAGTTTGGGATAATCCACCCGTTTAAAGCGAAGCTGATAACACCCACCAGGGTGGCTCCTATGAAGTAAGGAAGAAGCATGCGCTTAAAACTTATCCCAGCACTAAGCATGGCTATTACTTCGGTGTGCCCTGCCATTCGCGAGCAAACATATACAGCTGCAATGAAAATGGTGATCGGTGTTAACAAGCTACCGATCCATGGAATATAATCCAGGTAATAACCAAAGATGGCAACGGCGTCGAGCTCAGCTTTGGCGAACTTGTCCATCTTATCGGTAAGGTCTATCACGGTGACAACGGTAAGGAGGATCAGCACCACGAAGAAAAATGTGACGAGGAATGTCTTGAGAATATATTTATCAAGAAGCTTCACGATCGAGCGTTTTATAATAAATGAGCAGTCATGGCTACAACCGCTGGCTTATTTTTTTTACCATCATTTCTTTCCATGTCACAAAGGTACCTTCAATAATTCGTTTTCGGGCTTCTTTTACTAACCATAAATAGAAGGTGAGGTTGTGAATGGAAGCAATTTGTGCTCCTAAAATCTCCTTATTGATGATAAGGTGTCGTAAGTAAGCCTTGGAATGAAAGGTACTTACATACCCCCCAAGCGCAGCATCAATCGGTGATAAATCATCCTTCCATTTCTCATTCCGGATATTAATAATGCCTTCTGTCGTGAAAAGCATGCCATTGCGCGCATTGCGGGTAGGCATAACGCAGTCAAACATATCGACGCCCAACGCGATGCACTCGAGAATATTTTCAGGGGTGCCAACGCCCATTAGATATCGAGGTCTATCCTGAGGCAATATGCTGCAAACGAGGCTGGTCATAGCGTACATATCTTCATGCGGCTCCCCTACTGAAAGCCCGCCAATAGCGTTTCCGAACTGATTTTGGGCAGCGATAAATTCCGCAGACTGCTCGCGAAGATCTTTATAGGTGCTGCCCTGGACGATGGGGAAAAGGCTTTGTTCGTAACCGTATAAAGGTTCAGTTGAATTTATACGATCGACGCATCGCGTAAGCCACCGGTGCGTAAGGGCCATGGAATCCTTTGCATACTGGTATTCGCAAGGAAAGGGCGTACACTCATCAAAAGCCATAATAATGTCACCACCTATCCTCCTTTGAATGTCCATAACACCTTCTGGTGAAAAAGTATGTTTTGAACCATCAATGTGCGATTTGAAAATGACACAATCTTCGGTGATCTTACGATTGGCCCCTAACGAATAGACCTGGTAGCCGCCGCTGTCCGTCAAAATTGGCCTCGTCCATCCATTGAATTTATGTAGGCCGCCGGCTTTCGCCATTAATTCCATCCCGGGCCGCAGATACAGGTGGTAGGTATTTCCTAAAATGATTTCGGCCTGAATATCTTGTTCCAATTCCCTTTGATGAACGGCTTTGACTGAGCCGGCAGTACCTACGGGCATAAAAATGGGAGTGTGTATTTCTCCGTGACTGGTAGAAATGACGCCCGCGCGTGCAGACGATTTTGGATCTTTTGATATTTGGTCGAACGTCATAAAGGAGCGCAAAAATAGCTTTTTGATTGCAGATTAGGTTGACGCTTCAATGGGGGAGCTGAATTAGGTTTCTGCGACTCAAATACATTTCACGCAAAGGCCGCAAATATTAATTCGCAAAGGGCGCAGTCGAAGAAATTGTTCGCATAGATGGCAACGACTATCCGTCAATTTTGCGGCCTCGGCGGGTTTGCTTTGCGGCCTTTGCGTGAAATGTATTTCAAGCACTGACGTGACCCAATCTAAAATCCAAAATTAACTAGTGAAGCCCCGAATTTAGATAAGAGCCCAAGTTTTGCTCGGTGATAACTTCCAGGGGAAAAAGCTCTTGCTGGGGCATTGACTTTTTAAACATCAGGTGATTTACCAGGTGACTTATTCCAAG
>DASQTN010000405.1:0-6361 GCA_035641895.1 Chryseolinea sp.
GGTAACAATTCGTGCAGGTATTTATAGTCTGCAATTGACTCGGAGTACTTTTTTAAATTGAATAATGTAACCGCTCTGTTATATCGATAGACAAAATTATCTTGATCCGAGGCAGTAAGTTTATCCAAATGCGCCAGAGCCTCCTTATAATTGCCATTGTCCATCAATGAAACTGCGAGATTATTGAGAGCGACTTCCTCTTTTGATTGCGCATACAGGCTCGAGCTGGCAAAAACAAAAGCGATAAGAAGCTTCAAGTTCATATCAGATGAAAGGTAATTTACTAACCGATGCCTTTAATAAGCGACCTCGTACATCAATGAAAATTTCGGAGTTTGGTGTTGTGTATTCCACATTTACATAACCCAATCCTACTCCGATACCTAGCACAGGCGACATCGTTCCCGACGTTACTTTGCCAATTGATTTTCCATCAGCTGCCTTAATAAGATAGTCATGTCTGGGAATACCTTTATCCACCATCTTAAAACCTACAAGCTTGCGTTTTACACCGGCTTCCTTTTGGCTTTTGATAGCCGAAGAATTGGTAAAAGGTTTGGTGAACTTGGTAATCCAACCCAGACCGCCTTCGATAGGTGAGGTAGTGTCATCGATGTCATTTCCGTAAAGGCAAAAGCCCATCTCAAGTCTCAGCGTATCACGGGCACCAAGCCCAATTGGCTTAATGTCAAATTCTTTTCCGGCTTCAAAAATTTTATTCCAAACTTCTTCGGCAAATTTCTTGTCAATGTAAATCTCAAATCCTCCGGCGCCAGTGTATCCCGTGTTGGAAAGAATAACATCCGGTACCCCTGCGAACTCAGCTTTTACAAAATGATAATATTTTATTGCGCCAAGATCCACATTCGTTAATTTCTGCAATGTGTTGGGAGCTTTGGGCCCTTGTACAGCGAACAAACAGATATCATCAGAAATATTCTTCATGATGGCACCTTCAGTATTGAATTTAGAAATCCAATTCCAGTCTTTTTCGATGTTGGATGCATTGACAACAAGCATGTAGTCGTTGTCTTTTACTTTATATACAATGAGGTCATCAACAATTCCACCAGTTTCATTAGGCAAGCAGGAATATTGCGCCTGGCCGTCGACAAGTTTTGATGCATCGTTCGAAGTAACGCGTTGAATAAGATCCAGTGCCTTGGGTCCCTGCAAAAGAAATTCACCCATATGTGAAACGTCGAAAACACCGACCCCTTTGCGAACCGTCATGTGTTCCTCAATATCTGATGAGTATCGGACCGGCATGTTATAACCAGCAAATGGAACCATCTTAGCACCAAGTTTTGTATGCAAATCGTTAAGGGGAACAAACTTTAAATCCATGATATACTTTTGAGGAGGACAAAGTTAAACTATTTCCGAAAACCAATGACACCACCAACTGGAACAGCTTAAGAACAGAAATGTAATGCGAATTCGTACGTTAATTGCCGCGAATAAGATGAACCCATCCATTGATAACTTTGTGCTGCTGCGCGGGATCTCGTACATCGAACGTTACCTCGGCAGAATAAAAATAAACGCCTGCTTCCAACTCCTTTCCTGAGTTAGTTGACCCGTTCCAAAAAATATAGTTGTCTTCTGGAATGACATCATTGATGGAGTAGACTTCCATACCCCATCGATTATACACTTTCAGATCAACCTGCAATACAAAACGGGCGCAATGCACCGGTCCCGTTTCGGAACCGAACGCTATAAACTGATCGTTCAAACCGTCCGGAGAAGGTGTAAACACGTTCGGCAACTCAAAATATGGACAATTGTCATTGCAAACTGGTTCGCTCACCGGACTGATATTTCCAACGGCATCAATAGCCGTTACCACGTAACATTTTGCCAGGGAGCTTAAATTGCTATCCTGAAACGATGTTTCGGAAGTGGTAGCCAGGGGAATTAAGTCACCACTGTCAGTATCGGAAACGAAGACCTGATAAGTGACGTGGTCTTCTGAACACGCCAAGTCATCCGGGTAATGCCAGGTTAATTTATTATAGTAACTATCCGTTGTGCAGTTAAATGCGCTGCAATCGACTTTATCGATCGCAACGATAGGCGTACACGGCGGCTTCGAGTCGAGAATCGTGCCGTTGCTGATTTCGGAATAGTTTTCAAGAGGTTCAATTAATTCCGGATTTCCGTATGAGCCGCGGGTCAAAATTTTATAGTAGTAAAGCTGATTTTCTTGCAATGCCTGTCCTTGAAATCTCCCGTTGTCGATATATTGAAAACCGTTTTCATTTACATCGACACTATCAATCAAAATAAATGGACCTGCGCTATTGTTATTACTCCTGTAAATTCGATGATAAGGATAAGCTTGTAAGTAGTTAGACCAGGGAGTTTGGGCTTCCCATGATAATTTTATCTTACCGGGTTGAGCTTGAGCAGTTAAAAAAACCGATGATGCAACCGACGATGTGTCTATGGGCAAGTTGGTCAAGGTAGGAACAAAGAGTATAATCCGGTACTCGTGCGCGAAGTGTGCCGTATTTTGGGTATCAATCAATACTGTGTCACGGATCGGAGAGGATGTGACTTCAATAAAATCATTTTGACCGAAGCCTGTCGAGCGATACACTTTGTATTCATATGGCGGAGGATATTGATTTTGATCAATATCAAACGGCGAGGTCCAGCGAACTTCAACTTTTCCACTTGATTCACTTGTTTCGAGAATCGAAACGTTTGTAATCACGGGTGCTTCAGCGGGCTTTGGAATAAAACAAGTGTCAAGCGAAATTCGGCTGGGAATGTTGTTTTCCCCTATCAATGCAACAATGCGGTAGCAGTATTGGGCAGCAATAGCTAGGTCAGAATCAGTATAGTTTTGTACGTCACCCGGAAGCGTTGTTAACAAGGTGTAACGCAAGAAATGAGGCATTCCAACATTGCATTCAGGTTGCTCATATTTGTATTGTGCGACCCGACGCCAGACTTGAAAACCTGATACATTTTCACAAGGGTAGCTTTTCCATCCCAGTGTTACTTTTTTTGCAACCGGATTTATGGTCACATTTTCGAGTTCTGGTGGCGGTGCGATTACGCGTATAGAAACTGTTTTAAAGCGAACTAACCGAGGGCCAGACGGAGGGCTGTCCGTCACTTTAAATACTACTTTGTAGGGTTGATTTTTAACGTGCAGGCAACTCACATTCCATTTAAACTGCAATGCTGCGGTGTCGTATGGTGCCGCAGTTGACTGCAGGGGCGAGCCCGTCGGATTGACTGTTGCCGGGTTATCACTTACAGAAAAAACATCTGAAAACGCCTCGATAAAAACAGGATCGCCATCGGGATCCGAAGCCGTTACTGCAAATTCGATAGGTGTACCCGCCAGTGCGCATATCTCGTCCGGCACCGTTAAATCTGGTTTTTTATTTGAACAATCCTCAACGACAACCTGCATGTCGCGAATGCTGTATCCAGATTCCACCCATGCGCTATCCCTTGGGTTAAATTTCCAGGCTGTGATTTTGATCGCCAAAGCATATTCGCCGGTGGCACCTGGTGCATCCCATGTAACTGTTCCGTCAATTGGATCAATCACAAATGTTGGTGGACCAGTACCGCTTTCGTTGCCTTGATTATAGTTTAATCCTGACCCGGTATAGAACTTCGAATCATTTGGATAGTGAAAGTTCATCACGTTTTCAATCTTGTTCTGTTTAGGAATTACAAATGAGAATGATACACTGTCATCATCAGGATCTACGGCACCTGGATTGTGATAGTAAGCAGTGCCTGAACATGCCCTGTCGATCGGGGGAACGGTAAGATAAGGCGATGAATCGCAGGCTTTCTCAGAAATGGTAACGCTGCTTTCAGTGTAGAATGGCGTATTCACCGATGCATCCATATTTACAATTCCTTCATTTCGATTCCGTTCGAAATACGAAAGAATGTAGACTCCAAAAGTCTCGTATGTGTGGATTACGGTAAATTCTACTTTGCCAATATTTAGAATAGCATCAACTAGTTCGGTTTGCGCTAGCTCCGGAACCAACACGGAATCACCATCTCCAAAGGCTACAAAAGCATCTTCTCCACCGAATGCTACACCCCCTATCTTTACGTAGGCTATGACAGTAATCTCATAGGTACGGGAGTTGCAGTTGAGAGGCTTAGCGCGAATTTCAACATCGATAAGGTGAGAAGCTGACGAAACTTGAGAGAGGGCACTGAGGAATACCAGGCAAAAAAAACAAAGCGTCTTGTTGTGCCATTTCGGTATCAGCATAGGTTCAAATGCAACGACAATTGCAAAAAATTATTACGTTCGGCTGCAAATTTCTGAATTTCAAAACCATATAGCGCTGTGATTATCTACGACGTTATATCGAAACAATTTACTAGAACTACTCCAACGCACCAGCTTCTTCAATAGCCTGCAACATTTCCTTCTTCACTTTTTCAACCTTTACTTTTTGATCTTCCAGATATGCGCGGGCCTTCTCTTCTCCTAGACTGTCGGGCAGTGGATTAAAATTCCTCATCCACACCATCATGCCTTCGCTGGAAGAATCGAGTTTAAGAATAGCGGATTCGATCTTTTTCTTTTTTTCCTCCACCAAGCCAGCGGTATCGGCTATCTGCTTTTTTAGTTGTTCCCTGAGCTTATAAATATCATTCATCTTAGGCATTACTTCGTCGTGAACTTTCATCACTTCATCGTATAAAGCCTGATTGTCTTTCGATTCTTGTCCACATCCCCACAGTAAGAGGATGGTTAATGATACAAACGGAAGCGTGACTCTCATAAATTCAAGGGTTGATACCTCTATTAACAGTATCCTTATGGTTATATTTCGCCTTGCAAAGGTAGCGTAATTGGTTAATATCGCCTGGGTTACATGAAATAGAGAGGTGGACGAGCCGCCAAATTGCACTAACAACCATTAGTTCAATAAAAATTTCTCTTTAAAGATGAATCGGACCTTGCATCTCCGGAAAAAAAAATTTTATCTTTGGGCTATCAAGACAGAAATGAAAGTTAACAACACATCTTTTTATTTTTATTACTTTTTTAGTGCCCCGGCGGGACTTTAAGAGTAGCGTGTTGTTTACTTAACGATAACAAAAACTCAAAAGGTCCCGGTTTACCGGGACCTTTTGTTTTATGGACTTTTAGATCGGTAAAAGGCTCTCTGATAGAATGAGAGTTAACACTTATGGCAAAGAAGAAGAAATTAAGGATAGCAATTCAGGGCATCACCACCAGTTTTCATGAAGTGGCAGCTATGACATATTTCGACGAACCTGTAGATACCGTCGAATGCCTTACTTTTCATCAGCTTTGCGAACGACTGAAAAATGGTGATGCCGATCGCGCCGTGATGGCAATAGAAAATTCCATCGCCGGGAGTATTTTACCGAACTACTTTCTCTTACAGGAATATCATTTTAGCATTATTGGCGAACTGTACCTGCCTATTCACATGCATTTGTTGGCTCTGCCAGGTGTCACCTTAAAAGACATAAAAACCATTGAATCTCACCCGATGGCCATTCGCCAGTGCGCCGAATATCTGCACGATTTGAACAATGTCGAAATTCGAGAGAGTGATGATACCGCCCTATCGGCAAAACGAGTAAGCGAACTAAAGCTGAAGGACACCGCTGCCATAGCAAACGAATACGCTGCTAAAAAATTCGGACTTGAAATTCTTGATAAACGGATAGAAACGCATAAGAAAAATTTTACGAGGTTTTTGATTCTGACGAAAAGGAGCAACGGAAAAGCTGAATCAAATAAAGCTTCTATTTCTTTTGAAGTTGCAAACGAAGTTGGAAGTCTGGCCGAAGCTTTGATGACCCTGAAAAATCACAGTATCAACTTAACAAAAATACAATCCATTCCAATTATTGGAAGGCCGAGCGAATACTCAATTCATATTGATGTGGAATGGCGAAAACGGAAAAATTATGATGACGCCATACAATTGGTATTGCGTCAGGTAAAAAATCTGAATGTGCTAGGGGAGTATAAGAAAGCAAAAATTGAATATAAGTAATTGGGAGGTACAAGGTACGAGATACGAAGTACGAGTTTGACAAGAGAAAAAAGATAGTGAATATGATACAGACGGCAAAGAGAATAGCCAACGTAGAGGAGTATTACTTCAGCAGGAAGTTGGCAGAAGTAAGAGGCTTGGATTCTCCGGAACTTAGGGTAATCAATCTGGGTATTGGCAGTCCGGACATGGCGCCATCATCGTCGACTGTGGATGCACTAATGGTATCTGCAAAAAATCCTGCTAACCATGGCTATCAAAATTACAAAGGCATACCACTTTTGCGCAAGGGCATTGCTGAACTATATCAACGGATATATAAT
>DASQTN010000406.1:0-3011 GCA_035641895.1 Chryseolinea sp.
AAATCCCAGGACTATGAATACCGGTACGGCACGAATTGAGCGTTTGTTTTTGGTGCTGTTCTGATTTGTAACTCCGGTTTCGAGCAAGGCAACATTTTGCTTTTTGAAAGCCTGCCAGTCTTTAAAATCCAGAATGGATACTAACGCGTCGAGGGTAGACGGGTGCGGCAGTTGCTGAAGGTCGCCTTTCCACAGTCTTTTTAAAGTAGAGATACTTAATTTTACGCGCGATTTTTCCTCGATCAAATTACTCAGATACTCCAAGTCGCGTTGCTTTAATTTTCCTTCCCCATTGCCCAACATGAACTTACCTTCAATCAAGGTGCGGTACAGACCTATATAATCCCTGTCGATTGACATACAGTGGGTGTTTTGAAGAAATGAACGGTATTTGACCCGTAAAAGATTAAAATTTGACTTTGAATGCTGCTGTTTTTCAAATGAAATTGCCTTCGGTTGAAATAGTTAACTATAACTGAAAAAATTCTATGAAAAATTCTTTGTTAATGTCCTTGCTAATTGCTTTTACAGCGACGTCGCTTTGCAACGCACAAAAGCAATCCTTCGATCTCCAACAGCTTCTTAAAGAAAACAAATTAATAGCAATCAATGGCAAAGCTGTCCCAATAACGGACGGTAATAAAAAAGGTGTTTCCACAACTGGAATAACGTGGTTAAAAGACGTCACCTTTTCGACGGGAACAATCGAAGTTGATTTGCGCGGCAAAGATGTCCTGCAGAAAAGTTTCATTGGAATTGTATTTCACGGCGTAGACACCAGCGAATTTGATATTGTTTATTTTCGGCCGTTTAATTTCCGCTCACAGGATCCCGTTCGAAAAATACACGCTGTCCAATATGCAACACATCCCGATTTTCCATGGCATAAATTGCGGGAAGAAAAAAATGGGATATATGAAAAAGGCATTGATCCGCCACCGTCACCAACAGAATGGTTTCATGCAAGAATTGTGGTCGCAGAAAAACAAATTAAAGTATACGTCAACAATGCCACGACGCCGTCCTTAACCGTTGACAAACTAAACACAAGAAATAGCGGGTTGATCGGGCTATCGAATGAAGCCTTGGAGGGGGATTTTGCGAATCTTACCATAACTAAATAGTTCCAAGTTCCAGGTTCGAGGTTCCAGGTTTGAAGTTCGGTGTTGCGCAGCTTGAAACTTCAAACCTCGAACTTGGAACTAAGAAACTAACGTCTCGTTTCCGGATGAAACGTTTTCCAACTATGCCAAAACTCCTGATATGCATTGATTTTTTTTAATGTGGGTATCGAAACCGAATCTGTCAACAGAAGTTTACCGGAAAAATCATACAACGAATTTTTGGTACGAAGGGTATCATTTTTAACGGAAAAAATCATTCGTTCCTGCGGCCGCTGAAAGACGACGAAGCTTTGGCTATCGTCAGATAACACCAATACAATTGGCACATCTCCGATTTTGTCATTGATAATTCTTTTCTTCTTCAAGTCATTCCAATCATAAGCTTTGCTTTGATTGTCCAGCTGAATGCCGACAACCCAGGATTTGTCATTCCAAGACAGGCTGTCAGTCCGGGTTAATTTTCCTTTGCTTTTCCCTTTTTCGAAACGGCCTAGCGAATCATAAGATTTTGTGGATGATACATCCTCTTGCATCAGTTTACCAAATGGATACATCCAAAAAAATTTACTGGCCGACACTTGCATGGATTCAAGCTCCGGAAGCACTGATCCTTTCAATGGACCGGCCACTGCCTCTCCCGTCGCCTGTCTCCACCAGCTTTTTGTAGATGAGTCTTCAAACATCGCATTGAAATGATCCATTCCCACGAGCCTGAAATTTTCGGCGCTGCCGTTTACGAGAGGCTCAAAAACTCTGCCTGTCCTGCAGACATTACAATAAGTAACCATCACTGCCTTTCCACCGATGGTATCCCGAACCTGGTGGTGATAAGAAATGTATCTGATGGGATAGGCTTTGGCCTCACCGTTGTACGCAACGCCTATAACTAAACTGCTATCTCCCAATAAACTTTCACTTCGCGACTTAAATGAAAGTTTTTTAGGTTGAAGGAACATATGGTCGGCGACCATTTCAAAATTGAAAGTATAAACAATGTATGCAACTGCAACTAGCGGAATGACTTGCAACCACCACCGTTTTACTCTAAAAGCTTGCGCACAACCCAGGACAATCATAATGCCGAAAAGCACTCTCAGATACCAACGGTAGGTATGGAGAAAATAGGCAATATCAATGCTTTCCATTTGCTGGCTACCAGGCATCGGCATTATGAAGTAAACTCGAAGAATTTCGAATAAACCCAGGCCCAGCAGGCCGATGTAAAACAATTTCTTCATGTTCATCGAGATTTCAACTTCCCGCAAGTTTAGAACTCGGGAAGTCGTACGTGAAATTAATGAAACGGATCATAATCGGCATACCCCTCTTCTGCCCTGCTTCGTGCCCGGTTTATATAAAGCTCGCGGTCGCGGGGAGCCCAGGTCCCAAGACCATCAACGTACCGATTGAACATGCAAAATGCCGCGGCGATCAAAACCGTGTCATGTATCTCCATATCTGTGGCTCCCAATAACTTCGCCGTCTCTATTTGCACTTCGGTAACCTGCTTTCCTCCTTTTTGGACGCTTTCGGCGATTGAAAGCAACGCTTTAAGTTTTGCTGAAATTTCGGCTCGCCTCATATCTACTTTTACGTCATCAATGAATTGCATGTCGCATTGCAAATAATGTTGCGCTAGTCCACCGTGGGCGTTTTGGCAAAAGAAACAGTCATTTAGATATGAAACATAGGTAGCAATAAGTTCACGTTCGCCCCGTGTCAACGAGTTTTCATTCCTTAAAAGAACTTCAGCCAGATCGTTTAAATGTTTGGCCGTGTCTGGTCTGAATGCCATTGGCCCACGGATACCCGGTAATCCTTCTGGTAAATTTATATGTGCCATTTATTTTACAGATTGAGGTAAAACATATCCGATAGTTGTCATGC
>DASQTN010000407.1:0-6470 GCA_035641895.1 Chryseolinea sp.
TTTTGCCTTAAGATCCTTCACCTGACTGAAATGTGATCCGTATACCCGGCCCGTTGCATAGGCATCCGTTTGCTCCTTGAGGTGAAGCATATCCTCCGAAACATCAGCGAAAATTGCCAATGAATCATTTTTAATGAGAATGGTGAGCAATTCTGAGCGATCAATATAAACAGCCGGAGCATCAGGAAATTTCGCCTTGTATAATTTCAACAGATCTGATTCCTGGGCAATGGTAGCGTTCGCGAGGCCAATGCAAATAAACAATACTGCGACTATTCTATTCATAAGGTAACCCTGCATAAAACTCGAATTCGACTTTCTTCGTCCCTTTTTCAAACACGGAAGCTTTTCCGCTGCGAACGCCCATGACATATTTTTCGGTCATATATATAGACCCATCTTCATGATATTTTTCCACGGTACCGTTGACCTCATCTAACTTATAGGTGCCTTTTTCCCGCACTTTCCCATTCTCGTGATAAATACGGTATTCACCATTGTAGTCACCCAAGGCATAATTAAACTCACTGTATAAATTTCCATTGGGATAGTAAATTCGTTTCGGTCCATGCAAAACCCCATTTTTATACTCTTCCTCATAGGCCTTCTTGCCATTCTCATAAAGTATAACGATCGATGCATTTCCGTTAAATGATTGCCATTCTTCTTGATTTTCTGATTGCGGAACAGGGCGGTAACTTATTAGATGGCCTTCGATATACATTTTCTCTATCAGCGCAGTACCGTCTGGACCAAAATTTCTTGTAATGCCATTTCGCTCGCCACCTTTGTAATTTGCAGTCGACGAAATTTTCCCATTGGGGAAATGGTATATCCAGGTGCTATCGTGCTTTCCCGACAAATAGGCTCCCATATAATCGAGCCGGCCATTATCATAAAATGCCTTCCATACTCCTTCCTCGAGTCCATCGACGAATTCTCCCTTTAAAGTTGTCTTCCCATTGAGAGCATTGTATTGATACGTGCCCTCTTTTCGTCCGCTCAGCAAATCGTAGGAGTAGAAAACGTTACCATTCGGAAACCACTTTGTGATCTTCGTATAGTCGCCGCATGACGTTACAAATTTTGTCTGTTGTTTACCGTTTTTGTACTTGGATTCGAAACTGACATTTTTCGCATCCTGAACTCGGCGCGTAATCGCAACGCTGCTTGCATTGTAGATAGTAATATCTAAAAGTCTATCCGCGTTAAATTCTGTCGCCGAGGACAACTTACCGGTTGTGGTGTAATCATAGCACGTTCCGGAGAGTTCACCATTCAAATAGTAGTAGTCAGATTCTATAACGCCATCAGGATGATAGGTAATCCACTGCTGCTGTCGGTTACCGCTTGCAAACTGACCAGCTTGTTTTAGCTGTCCGTGAGCATAATATTCCGCGAATGTTCCATCAAACTTTCCATCCTTATACTTAAATGCATACTTTTTACCTCCGGATTTAAAATACTCTGTCGCATCGCCCTGAACCATCCCGTCTTCATAAATAAATTCGCTGTGCCTGCTACCTTCTGGAAAGTAATACTGCCATCGACCGTGCATTTTACCTTTTTTGAATTCCCCTTCGGCCGATAGCTGCCCCGTGGGATAATGTTGTTTAACTTTAAACGTCCCGCTTGAATGGCCAAACCTACCCAGTTGCTTGCCCAGACTATCCATATATACCACGCCAACAAGCACATCGTTCTTGTACGAATTCACACAATGAATTTTATCTCCGTAGTAAACGATGTTTTCTCCTTGTAACCGCCCCTCGTTATCAAAATTCTTTTTTTCGATAAGCGATCCACGTTCGTCAAAGAAACTCCACTCTCCATTCGCGAGACCTTCTTTATAACTTCCATGACTTTGCAGTCTGCCATTCGGATGGTAATATTTCCAGGCACCGACTACGACATCGTTCGCATAAGTCCCAAATGATTTGAGTTTGCCAGTTCCGTAATTTTCAGTGTATTTACCTTCCAACTTATCGTCTTTATAAACGGCGACGTTCTTAGTTACACCATTCTCGAAATAAGTTGTCCAGACGCCAACGGCCTTATTAGAGTCATAGCTGTAAGTAGATTTTACTTTCCCACTTGTATACATGGTTTTACCTGCTCCATGTCTTCTGCCGTTATGGTAATTCAACATTTCCTTCGGTATACCACAAGCGTCAAACAATTCTACCTTACCGGTAATTTCATCATCCGCCAGAAAAAAATGCTGCGCTACTATTCCATCTTTATAGACATTTACTTCGCCGGTTTCGTAGTTCTCAACACTTCTCGTACTTCCGTCCTCGTTATAATATTTCCATGTCCCGGCCTTTTTGCCATTATCGGCATACATTCCTTCAGCTCCGCGTTCAAAGTTATTTTTAAAGTAGATCCATTTTCCCCGACGAACACCTTGCGCATTTTCACTTCCAATTGCCTCGAGCCTATTGTTGCTAAAATACCAAGCCTGTGTTGGCTTCTCAAACCCAAGATTTGGAGCAACAATCTCTGCACACTTTTTTTTCAGCTCCACGTTAGTGACATTATAAAAAGCCTCTAACTTTTTACTATTCTTTTGGTGCCATTTTTTTACAAGATCAATGTTTGCCGATTTTACAATATGAAATATAAATGGCTCTATCATGTTATTGGTCTTCAGAGCCTGATAAATTGAAAGGTAATAGTCGCTCCAGCGATCAGCTACGCTCGGTGTTGCAGTTCCCAATTGATCAAAAAACATCTGATACTGCCTAACAATAGCCGCATCGATATCAATTTTTGATTTATAATTTTTATCCATTGCGATCTTAGCCCGGATAATTTGATCTAGTTTATCAAATGCATTAGCGCCTGTTTCGGGAATCGAACCTTCCTCGGGAAATTGATTCGCCAAAAACTTTT
This sequence comes from Chryseolinea sp., assembly GCA_035641895.1. GTDB lineage: Bacteria > Bacteroidota > Bacteroidia > Cytophagales > Cyclobacteriaceae > Chryseolinea. The sequence goes on from DASQTN010000407.1 coordinate 2,896, forward strand.
CCATAAAGACTAATCGCTCATTGTCGGTATTGGCTAACCCCAAATACAATCCGAACGATAACATCGCATGTGTCTTTTTTCCCTGGCCTGCTGATAATCTTCCGAGATTTAAGTGACTACCCGGATGAAATGGATTGATCGATAAAACTTTGAAAAAACAATTGACAGCTTTTTCGTATTCCTTATGGTTGTAGTGTGAAATGCCAAGGTTATAAAGCAAAATGAAATCCGCAGGATAGGCTTCGATTGCCTTTGTAAAGAGGGCGACAGCTTTTTCGTGATCGCTCCCGCGATCTGTTGCTATTGCTTGTGAACGTAGGAATTGTGCCCGAAAGGGAGAAGCTTTCTTCAATCCCTCTTCACAAGCGCCCAACGCCTTATCGAATTCCTCATTTGCGATATAGGAGACCGCAAGCTCGGATAAGATATTTACATAGCCTGTATCCCGCTTCGGGACGGTCAGGTATAGCGCTATAGATTCCTTGTACTTACCTGAATCATACAGTGCTTTGCCTTTTGTGATAATTTCGGAGGCGTTAATGAAACCAGGATTTTGAGAAAAGCACTCTGCGAAACTTACCAAAGCCGCAGCTAGTAGCCAAAAACGTATCATAGTATTAAAAAAAATTCCTCGGCTAAGGAAAAAAAAATACTCCTTTGCTACCGTTTGAAAACGAAAAAATAAACCCCTCTGTAAGAAAAGAGGGGTTTTAGTCAAAAAAAGAAATGCCTATTTAAACGCGTGCTTCAGTTTTGTTCATCACCTTGGTTTGTACCTGAATTGACTCATGGTGAATCAGTTTCAGTAAATCGCTGGTGAAATCAGGATTCAATCCCATCGCCTTTCCTAAAGTAATACGGGTCTGAATAATTTCCTCCCAACGTGAGACTTGAAGAATCGTAACATTATTCTCCTTTTTGTATTGTCCGATCTTTTCCGAAATTTTCATACGGGCTGCGAGCTTAGACATAATTTCATCATCCAATTGATCGATTTCATCGCGCAAAATGCTAAGGGTATCTTTAAAGATTTTGTTGTCCGACGAAACGGATCGAACGACTAATCCATCGATGATCCTGGCCAACGTTGCGGGGGTGACTTGCTGTTTTGCATCGCTCCATGCTGCATCGGGATTGATATGCGCTTCAATCATCAATCCTGCCATATCAAGGTCCAACGCTTTTTGTGAGATAAAAGAAATCAATTCGCGGTTACCTGCGATGTGGCTCGGATCACAAAGAATATCCAGTTCTGGAATTCTGGTTTTGAGCTCAATACTCATATCCCACATGGGAGCATTTCTGAATGGTCCCTTTTCGAATGCGGAAAATCCACGGTGAATTGCAGCTAGTTTAGTAATGCCCGCTTTATTAAGGCGTTCCAATGCGCCGATCCAGAGTTCAAGATCAGGGTTGATCGGATTTTTAACCATAACAGGAATATCGACACCTTTCAACGCATCGGCTACTTCTTGTACCGAAAATGGATTAACAGTTGTTCGAGCGCCCACCCAGAGAATATCGACACCAGCTTTTAAGCAAGCATCCACGTGAGCAGCATTTGCCACTTCGGTAGTGACCGGTAAACCAGTTTCCTTTTTAGCTTGAATTAGCCACTTCAGGCCTTCGGCGCCAGAGCCTTCATATTGGCCTGGACGCGTGCGTGGCTTCCAGATTCCTGCGCGCAGCGCGTGTATCTTTCCTGTTGCGGCAAGCTGTTTTGCTGTAGCGACGGTTTGTTCTTCTGTTTCGGCGCTGCAAGGACCACTGATGATGATGGGTTTGCTTGCGGTGGGTAACCATTTCGAAATGGATTCAAGCTGCAATGCATTTTTCATATGTTAAATTTTATTTTTCTTGTATTTGTTTCACCTGTTTATATTCTATTCCATTTAAGATTTCTCTTATTCGGTTTGCGTCTTTCATGATGCGCCGGAGTTCCTTACCATCACGCTTCATCAAAGAGTACTGAAATCTTTGCAAATGCATTATATATTCCAGCAATGCCTGACTTAAAAATTCTGCATTCTGTTCAAAGATGGGCGCCCACATATCCGGTGAGCTTTTGGCCAACCTGACGGTAGAAGCAAACCCACTTCCGGCGAGAGCGAAAATATTTTTTTCATCTCGTTCTATGTCCAGTACAGTTTGTCCCAATAGAAAAGCGCTAACGTGCGACAAATGCGAAACATAGGCGACATGCTTGTCATGTTCTTCCGGCTCCATAAAAATAGTGTTGAGACCTAGCACAGTAAACACGCGGTTAGCCAACATCAATGCCTCTTTTGAGGACTTTTCCATTTCACAAATAATATTAGTCTTACCACGGAACAATCCTTCGAAAGCAGCATCAGGTCCTGAATTTTCCGTACCGGCAATCGGGTGGGATGCCACAAACTGTCCTCGGTTCGGATGATGGTCAATCGCGCGGCAGATCATTCGTTTTGTTGAACCTGTATCAATCACTACGGCTTTCTTCTTAATAGCATCAAGCACCGATGGCAGCAATTGACTTAAGGCATTGACTGGAATTGCCAGCACCACCAGATCTGCTGTGGATAGCGCAATCGCTTCACTTTCAATTTTGTCAACGAGGCCAAGCTCAATTGCCCTGGATGCATTTAAAGGATTTAGATCAATACCCACAAGATCCGTAGCAAGTCCTGACCTACGCAGATCAAGTGCAATCGATCCTCCAATTAATCCCAATCCAATTATGGTTGTCTTCATGTTAGGCGTGTGTCTTAAGGCCTGCTTGTGGCTTTCGATCCGTTAAATCCGACGTCAAAAATTTATCGATCCGCATCAGCGCTTCGTGTAGCATTTGTACGGTGCAGCACAACGAGACGCGTATGTACCGCTTACCGGCATCTCCGAAAATAAATCCGGGCGTAATAAATACTTTAGTGCCGTAAAGTATTTCATCGATCCATTTTTCAACATCAGAAATATCGTCTGGCGCTTTTGCCCAAACAAACAATCCTGATTGGTTTTCTGCGTACGTACAGCCCAGGCGTTTCAACAACTCGCAAGCAGCCTCTTTTCTTTGCGCATATATCTTGTTCAGATCGTTAAACCAGACGTCGCTACTTTTCAGCGCTTCAACGGCAGCATGCTGCAATCCCAAAAACATTCCGGAATCCATATTGCTTTTAACCTTCAGAACCGCTTCAATATATTCTTTCCTACCAGCAACCCATCCTACGCGCCAGCCCGCCATATTGTGCGACTTGCTGAGGGAATTCAACTCAAGGGCTACTTCCTCCGCGCCTTCGATTGAAAGGAGGCTCACAGGTTCGTCATTCAGAATCAAACTGTAAGGATTGTCATTCACAATCAAGAATTTATTTTTTCGAGCCAGGTCAATCAATTCCTTTAGTTCTTGGCGTGAAGCAGTCCTCCCTGTGGGCATGTGTGGAAAGTTAATCCACATCAGTTTTACTTTCGAAAGATCGCTCTTTCGAAGACTCTCTATGTCAATGCCCCAATTTAAATCCTCACGAAGAGCGTATGGCCTAAGCGTAGCGCCTACCAGATTGGCGACACTGGAATAGGTAGGATACCCTGGATTTGGA
>DASQTN010000408.1:0-4363 GCA_035641895.1 Chryseolinea sp.
ATAGGAAAGATTTTATAAGGGCAAGAGTTATTGATAAACTTTTTCTTTTTTTAGCCTATACTTGGGTAAGTGTTCTCGTACCAATTTTTTTGTGACTTTTTTACTTTCAATTTTTGAGCAAATTTTTGGAGTAGACAAGCAAAATGTAGCCGAGGTGTCTTAAGCAATCTATTTGCAATCTTGTATAAGCCAAAAGCTGCTTGTAACCTTAAGGACAAATAGACTACTCGGCATTTATCCTGGAGACAAAAAAGTCGTCCAATATATTGTCAAAAGAGCCTAATGCTATGTTGTAATAATTAAGTCTATGAAGCTAATACTTGTGATCATTTGCACCTTCAATTTTTCTTGGGCTTCAGCGAAAACCTATTTTCTTTCTTCTTCGATGGGCAGTGATTCAAGAAGTGTATATCAAGCGCAATATCCTATTACTCCGTGGAAAACGTTAAACAGGTTAAACTCTTTCAAAGAGCTCCAGCCCGGAGACTCTGTGCTTTTTAAGAGAGGAGACGTCTTTTATGGAACATTGCAAATCAACAGATCAGGAACAAGAGATGGCGTGATAACCTATTCAGCTTACGGTAAAGGTGCAAATCCTGTGATAAGCGGTCTAACATCGGTGGGGGAGTGGGTGGTTCACAACGAGAATATTTTTTACACGACGCTCACCACAAAGTCGCTAAATATCGTTACTGTTGATGGAGTAACAACGGGAATTGGCAGATATCCCAACGATAGGTATTTGAGCTATGAACTGCACAAAGGCAACGAAAGTATAACGGACCACCATTTAGACGCGCTGCCTTCGTGGGTAGGTGGGGAAGTAGTAATTAGAAAATATCGTTGGATTATAGACCGTCATACAATTACGGATCATTTAAGAAAAACTCTATCGTATAACTCCCTGTCCACCTATGGAAATAACAAAGCTTACGAGCCAGTCAACGGCAATGGTTATTTCATTCAAAATCATATTAATACACTTGATAAATTCGGCGAGTGGTTCTATGATGCATTAAATAATAGGTTATATATTCATTTTGGAGGGAAGGACCCAACCAATTTTGTTGTTGAGGTGAGCACACAAGACTACAACACAAAAGCAAATACGGCGAGCTATATCAGCTTTAAAAATGTAGATTTTAACGGTGGAAATGTGGCTGGAATTTCGTTAATAAATTGTCACGATATCACTATTTCTAACTGCAACTTTTCACGTCAGGGTGGTATATCGATATATGGCGGCGCACTCAACAATGTTGTTATTCAAGATGGCAGTGTTGAAGGTTCAGGGTCCAATGGTATATATTTTGAATATGATTCAGATGATTGTAGTGTCGAAAAAATGAAAATTGAAAATACTAACCTGATTTCTGGTTCTGGAAGGTCCGGCGATGGAGTAGGTATTGGGATAAGTGTTACCGGAAATCGTACACGGATAACAAACAATATTGTAAAGAATTCGGGCTATAATGGTATTCAATTTACCGGAGATAGCGTGACGGTCGAAAACAATTTTATAGAAAACTTCTGCCTGACAAAAGATGATGGTGGAGGAATATACACTTATGCGGGAGATCAATCCATTGTTTATGCGAATAGGGTGATAAGAAATAACCTTGTTATTAATGCCGTTGGGAGATTTGAGGGCGTTGAATCATATTATTACGAGCCTTATGGCAAGGCTGCAGGAATTTATTTGGATGACTTCTCCAATCATACTATCGTAGCAAACAATACTGTCGTTAATGGTCAATGGGCTGGGATATTCTTGCATAATGCTAGTGATAATGTGATTAAAAACAATGCAGTATTTAGCTGCGCAACCCAATTACTAATGGAACAATCTGCACCAGTAATAAGAAATACGTCAGTAATAGAAAATAGCTTTTATGCAAAAACGGTTCAACAACAACTGATTTATTATAAAACTTATGCAGATGATGATCCCAGATTGGTTGGCGCATTCAATTACAACTATTACGCGAAGCCTTCAACAGATGACGCAGTAGTGGTGATAGATAAAGATTATAATGGAGGTCGGGAAAAGATATCTCTAAAACTTCCTGGATGGCAAACCAGCTACCATCAAGACAGCGCTTCTTACGAATCGGATAAACAAAATATCTTATTGGGAGCGTACCCCTTCAAGTGACTGAGGATATATTTTTTGATTCAGCCGTATATGATCACCTGAACGAAAGAATTTCAGACTTGATTACCTTGTACGCCAACTTACCTTTCTCCATGAGCTCATTGTTTTGAGTAGACTGCGAATTCTTTTGCAGGCAGCGATCAAGTACGTCAACTGAAAGGTTTGGCTCATAAGACATAAAACCATTCTGTATCAGGAATTTGTCAACTTCCAATAATTTATCCTGGTATACTGAAATGGTTGGGACACCCAGACACGCAAGTTCTCGCGTCATTGAGCCTCCCGCGCCTACGAAAAGTGAACAATCACTTGCAATTTCGGTCAACGCTATCGGTCTTTCAGCAACGGTTATTTTCGAGAATTTGGATTGTTTGTAATGATGCAACTGTGTCTTGTCGCGTGGCAACAAAATGATAGAGTATTTGTCCTGAATTTCGCTTAAAAGGGTATCAAGGAAGTTGATTGCTCCTTTGTAATATTGGGCTGTCAATGGCTCAGGCCTTACGTAAATTTTAAATGAGCCGCTTATGGTTTTTTTCCGATCGTTGTGAATCGCTTGAGCAATAGGCCAAAGATAGATACCTTCTTTTAAGCCAGGATATTGAACAATCTTATCAAGTGACGCGCCTTGTTTTTTTGCCTGCGCGGCAGAAAAATATTCAGGAAGTAAAATCCTCGTTGCAAAAATAAATGATGGGATATTTCCTAAAGCGTGCTCATTATCGTTAGTATATATTGAGGGAATACGTAGCAACCGAGCAACCAAAGGGGAGTGGAATGAACTTTGGGAAACGGCTAGATCCACTTTTTTCCCCTTCAAAAACTTTATCAGTTGTGAAACTCGAACAGGATAGCCGAACAATTTTTTATAAAAATTTTTTCCATAGTGTTCTCCAATGATTGTATATATCAACCCTTTTTGGTTCAAGAGATCAATTGTGTTGGCTAATGGTCTGCACGTAATTATGATTTCGTGACCAGAGCTTTCCAAATCCCGAATCAAGTCATGGAAAAGGTTAATATGCGGCGAGTTGGAAAGGTCAAACCAAATCTTCATTTATTTTTGTCTTTTGTAGATAATATGCCAGCGCATAAAAAATCCAGGCTTGGGACCAGCGCATGTATGGGATTTTATTCATGTAAAACCTTTCTTTTTGAAAATAGAAATATCCTTTTGATGACTGCATATTATTTATAGTCCACCCAATAACTTTATCAATTAGTTCGAGGTTTGTGTCGAATACTTTTGCTTTTGCTAAAGTTATAACTAATTGTGAGGGGGCATGAATATCAACAGGATAAAGAGAGGTATTATAATATTTTGAACGGCCATCGTCTTCGAAAAAATTGGACAGGTAATATTTCAGACCTCGCTCAAAGCTGCTTCGGAATGTATCGTCGCCGGAAAAAAGAGTGTATTCTGAAATACATTCAAGATTGAACCCCGTATGAAAATTATCTATCCACTGATGAAATGGCAACGTGCTGTAAAACCAAGACCCATCGGCGTTTTGGTATTCACAACAGTAAGCGACAGCTTTTTTTGCTGTTTGAATTAATTCCTTCTCTTTAGTATAGGAGTAAATACGGCTTAAAATCCGAGCGCCTAGCAATGACGCATTAAAAACAGTGGTTTGATCAAAAGGTGAATAGGAAAACGCAAAATTTTCATTTTTATAGGAGCGTTTCAAATCCCTAAGGAAAAAGTCTTTAGAAGAAATTGCTTCATCAAGGTAAGATTTATTCAGTGTGGCTTCATAAGCGTCAATTAACGAATTTGCCACAAAACTTGTCGCCACGATAGTAGGCGTGTATTTCTTTTGAAAGAATGCTTTCGATTCCCAATCAAAATTGTATCCCCAGCAGTTTCCCGAGTAACCGGATGTGCGAAGTGACAAGACTTTCTCAACCAGGTCTTTTATTTTGCTGGTTGGGCCCGTGCCAAATTGTTGGATACCGGCTAACTTGGAATAACCCGATATAAACAGTGCGAGGCCTTTAGGATTGATGCCTTTTTCAATCTTTAAGACTGGCCTCAGATTTATCGGCATCCGCTTCATAAATTGTATCCACATTAGCCGCGTCAAATACGTTTTGGGCAGAAATGGCACTGCGTTAAATATTTTACTGTTCAGACCATCGTATGGATCCCAGCCGCTGAATTGTTCTTTCGAACAGTATTCCTCAAGTTTAAGAAGGGATTTTAGG
>DASQTN010000409.1:0-6881 GCA_035641895.1 Chryseolinea sp.
ACAGGATTGTAATCATTTATTCCGCAGAAGTCCCTGCTGCTGAAATTTATTTTCGATGAAGGCCTTAAAAGCGTCTGGCCCTTTTATTTTGATTTCATCCATTAATCCTAGCACAAATCTTCCGATACCATCAAAGTTCGAAACCGGGCCGTGAAACTGATATCCATTTTCTGTTCGCTGTGTATACTGTATTGATATTGGATATTCCTCGCGCAATAGTAAATATGCCCGCATGCTTAGGTGGAGCGTTATCCACGTGTTTGAATCTCCCGTAAAACCAAAAATATCCGTTTGGTTTTTTTTATGAAGATCTTCGTGCTGATACTTGTTACCGATTTCGACTAACTCGCCAATGCGATCGAGCTTAAATTGCTTGCAGATTTTATCTTGAGTATCCAGTGCGATGATCGATTGATAGTTGTCACCAAAGTGAATAGGCTCGACCAACCGGTCGCGTATCTCATTACTATTGGCCGAGTGATAATTTTTCAAAACGATTTGATTTTTATTCCGGATTGCTTCCGCCAGCTGATCTACAAATTGCCCGAGCCGCGCTTTCAAGAACAGCCTTGGCATGCTATCCATTTCAGAATTTAACGAAAGCTTCTTAAGCAAACTACTCCTCAGCGGATTGTCCTGAGCTCCGGATTGAATAAGCTTTTTAATCAGCTTTGTCTCTTCAATTGAAAATTGTGCCTGAGAAGGATCATCGTCAGTGGTGATGATAAAGAAACGATTTTCAAAATCTTTTTCGAGGAGAAAATCAACCTCCTCCAGCAAGTTTATGTATCGATAGATTGTTCGTTCACTGGTATCAAACCGATCGGCTAGCTGTTTGATGGTCCAATGCCCCGACTTCAATACCGCGATAATTTGAAAGAGTCGAAGGAGTTTTGCTTGTGGGATTATAGACTCTGTCTTTTTACCAATAATTTTTTGTTTGCCTACGGCTTTCTTTTTTCCGATTTTCTTCTTCCTAACCATGATTTAAAGTAACGATTTTAATGTTTGACACAAGCTGTCACAGGCGTAATCTACCTTGGATTCAAATACTAACGCCTATGGAAATGTTAAATCATATCGCACTGCTTGTAAAATGCCCCCATTGCGGCAATAAGTTCTCGCCGGAAGACGCTATCCAGCACGATCTACGCGCAAAATTTGAAAGGGAATTTGAGCAAAAGCTAACGGCCAATACTAAATCAATGGCATCAAAGATTCAACAGGAAGAACAAGCCAAGTATAAGATTCAGCTGCAGCGCCTGGAAGAAGACAGAAAGTTAAAGGCTGTAAGATTAAAGGAATTGGAAGATCAATCCATCACACTTCAGGAGCGGGAGCGAAAATTAATGGATCGAGAAGAACGCATTGAACATGAAATGAAAAAAAGGCTTCTAGACCGCGAGAAAATAATAAGGGAGCACGCAGAAAAAAATGCGCTTGAGAAAGCATTGTTAGAAGTTCGCGAGCGGGAAGCAAAACTTCACCGTGACCGGGAATCATTAGAACTGTATTTAAAAAAACGGGTGCATGAAGAAACTGATAAGGCACGCGAAGAAGAACGAATGAAAAATGCGGAGCTGCAAAAAAAACTCGATGATCAAGCCAGGTTGATCAACGAGATGAAGCGAAGAACCGAACAAGGGAGCATGCAAATGCAAGGTGAGGTACAAGAACTTGCGATTGAAGAATTTCTAACTACATCATTTCCACGCGATGTGGTCGAAGAAATCTCTAAGGGAAAACGCGGAGCAGATTGTGTACACATTGTCCGCGACCATTATGAGAATGAATGTGGCCGGATTCTTTATGAAAGCAAGAGAACGAAACATTTCAGCTATGAGTGGATCGCAAAAATGAAAGATGATATGCGCTTGAAACAAGCAGACATAGGGGTCATTGTAACTGAAGCTTTGCCGGAAGGTAAAACCCGATTCTGTGAAATGGATGGTGTTTGGATTTGTAGTTTTACTGAGTTCAAAGCACTTGCGCACCTATTCAGGCATAATCTTTCTCGGATTGGCGAGGTACTGTCTGCGCAGGAAAACAAAGGAGAAAAGATGAATCTGATCTATGGCTATGTAACGGGAAATGAATTCAAACAAAAGCTGGAAGCTGCATTTGAGTCTTACCACGATATGCAGGAAGATCTTCAAAAAGAGAAAGTATTATTTACCAGCCAGTGGGCAAAACGCGAAAAGAAATTACTCAAGGCTATGGAAAATCTCGTCTGCCTGTACGGCGATGTACGTGGAATTGCCGGAGGTGCAGTACAGGAGATAAAAGCGCTGGAGTTTCCGGAAATTAAATTACTGATGGAAAATTAGTTGGCTGTTTTTGCGATAATGAGGGCGACTGAAAGGTTGCCCTTTGCTTTTTTATGATTTTAAACGCAGTGGATGTGCAAGAGGTTAGTCGAGGAACGCAGAGCGCCAACGCGCGCTCGGCGGATCGCATGCATGTATTCTCCGTATTTTTCTCCGCGCCTGCCTGTCGAAACAGGCGAAGGCAGGCTTAAAAACATTGCCAATCAGTACATTATGCATTAGCCAAACTCCTGTCAAGGTGTACATATCCTCCATCCACGTGGATGAGTTGACCCGTAGTATGGCTCGACCGTTCGGACAATAAAAACGCGGTCATGTTTGCGATTTCCTCGGCCGTAGTCATTCTGTTTCCTAGCGGTATTTTTGATTCTATCTCCGCCAGTTTACCCTTCGGATCTGGCAAGGTCTGAATCCATTTTTCGTAAAGTGGCGTCCAGCACTCGGCTACTATAATTGCATTTACACGAATACCGTACTTAAGCAATTCGACAGCCCACTCCCGCGTCAGACCATTGCGACCCCCGTTTGCAGCCGCATATGCCGAAGTCCCACCCTGGCCGGTCTCCGCCGTTTTTGATCCGATGTTGACGATAGGGCCTCTTGATTTTTTCAAGGCTGGCAACGCATGATGAGCCATTAAATAGTAGTGGACAACATTTTTATGAAGCGACGCCATAAACTTTTCGTAGTCGCCTTTTTCCAAACCGACACCATCGTTTACCCCTGCATTATTCACAAGGCCTTCTATCCTTCCGTATTTTTTTAGCACCGCCTGTACTGCTTTCTCGGATGCCGATGGATCTGTTAATTCTGCTTCCACCTGAAAAATTTGTCCTCCAGCTCCCTCAACCTCCGCGACTACTTTTTTATTATCAGTTTCACTTCGCCCTATAATAACGGGAATGGCGCCTTCCCTGGCAAGAACCTTTACGATTCCTTCGCCAATTCCCTTCGCGCCACCCGTGACAATAATTACCTTGTCCTTCAAGTTTAAATCCATGATGTGTTATTTTATTTATAGGTTGTAAAATCTGATTGCGTTCTCACCGAAAATCAAGTCCTGTTCGTGCGAACTGAACTTGGAAAAGTAGTTCTGGGCAAGTTCAAATACTTCCTGATAAGAAGCCGCTACAAGACATACCGGCCAATCGCTTCCATACATTAAACGCGTAGCGCCGAACGATTGTGAGACAACGTCGAGATATGGAAGAAAATCTTCTTTAGTCCAATCTTTCCAGTGCGCTTCCGTCACCATGCCGGAGACTTTGCAATAAACATTTTCGAAGGCGGCCAATGCTTCAATGTCCTTTTTCCAACCCTCAATTTTTTTGTCTTTAATGTACGGCTTTGCAATATGGTCGAGCACAAAAGGCTGATCGGGAAAAGCCTTTACAAATTCAATGGTGTATGCAAGTTGGTCCGGGAAAATAAGAATGTCGTATGTGTAGCCAAATTCTCTTAGTTTCCCGATGCCCCTTTTAAAATTTGGACGGAGCATAAAATCTCGCTGGCGCTCACCCTGAAGCACGTGACGAAAACCTTTTAGTTTTTTGAATTCTTTATAATACTCCAGGTTCTCACGTAAATTTTCCGCTTGAAGATCAACCCATCCGACAACGCCCTTTACAAAGTCGTGCTGCAGTGCATTTGCCAGTTGAAAAATATTCTCCTCTTTGGATTGATCCGACTGAACAATAATAGATCCATCAACTTTATTTTCACTCAAAATAGGTCGGAGGTCTTCCGGCAAAAAATTCCTTTGAATGACTTCCATGTCATCGGTTATCCAGGTATCCCGGTCTTCATTGTATTTCCAAAAGTGTTGGTGTGCATCGATACGCATCTCAAACTTTTTTCAGCTGATAGATTGATTCCATGAGACGCCATTTTTCACCTTCTTTTGATCCTGGAATAGCTTGCTGAAACTTCCACATCAGTTTTTCCCACTCCTGAACCTTGGGGTTTGCTGCAGCCATTGCAGCTTTACGTTCGAAGGTGAAGGACTCATCAACTTCCAAAATCATAAACATTCTATTGCTAACCCTGTAAATCTCCAGATTAATAACCCCTGAATCAAGAATGCTCTTTTCATTCTCAGGCCACACATCGCGATGCAATTGCTCGTACTCTGCGATCAACGCGGCGTCGTCTTTTAAATCCAGGGCCAGACAATAACGTCTCATTTTTTGTGTTGCATTTACAGGAGGTTAAATATCAGTAAAATAATTGATCTGCACTGCCAGGTATCACATTTTCGACGCTTCATTTTGTATTTTCGCGAGCAACTTTATATGAGTAAAAATACTTTTTTTCAACGGGCGCTCTCAAAACTTAAAAAGGTTCTAATTCTTCTCTTTATAGCGCAGTTGATTTACATTATTGTGCTTAAATGGATCGATCCTCCGATAACGATCACACAAATTGTTAGCCTCGTTCAAGGCAACGGCCTCAGGCGAGATTACATAAGGATGGAAGAAATTTCCCCTAATGCTCGGCTGGCCATCATTGCATCTGAAGATCAGCTTTTTCCGGACCACAATGGATTTGACGTTAAGAGCATTGAAAAGGTGATAACACAAAGCCAAAAAAAAACGGGACGGATGCGCGGAGCTTCGACGATTAGTCAGCAGGTTGCGAAGAACGTTTTCTTATGGCAAGGCAGAAGCTGGATCCGCAAGGGTGTAGAGGCTTACTTTACTTTCATGATTGAACGCCTCTGGGGTAAGAAACGTATCCTAGAAGTCTACCTTAATGTCGCCGAAATGGGCAAAGGCGTTTTCGGCATCGAAGCAGCTGCGAAACAATATTTCAATAAATCGGCCAAAAAATTATCACGCCGGGAAGCTGCCATGATAGCAGCATGTCTTCCCAATCCAAAAAAGTATATAGTGAAACCACCATCTCGCTATATTACTCAACGGTATCCCTGGATTGTGCGACAAATGAATAACCTGCATGGTGATCCGGATATAAAGCTTCTCGTTGAGGAAGTAAATGATTGACGATTGTAGATTTACGATTGTAGATTGATGCTTGGCACTCGATTGAATTTGCAGTACTCCTTGTCCCTCTCTCATTAGCGATCCGTCATGTAGGAGAATCACGAAAATTGAGTTTTAAGTTCATCCTTTCAGCAAGCTTTTAAAAATCGTCATCCTGAGTGATGCGGGCGCGGAGAAGATGTGGGCGGAACGAAGGATCCCCATTAGATCAAGGTGCCACTTCGACATAACATCCGCGAGTAGTGTAGGGGATCCTTCGCTCGCACTTTCCACCGCGCGTCCACCGCTCAGGATGACGTTTTAAAAAAGTTAGGAGGGGTCTCGAAAACTTAGTTCAAATTTTCTTCCCTTGGAGCAAGTTTTGTGCTTTTACACCTTTTTCAAGTTGTCATCTTAGTGATGCTAGTGAGCGAGGATGTGGGGAACGAAGGATTGGACTACTCCCTGTCATTAACAATAGGTAACAGTGTCTAACCGTTCTTCTTCTCACATGACGGACCGCTAGAAAGGAGAAAAATCAGCCATCTACGCGTTTGTTTAAGTTGATCCCTCCGGGTACTTTAGAGACTTAAATAACCGATCGATGAAATGAAGCCACGTTCTGCAATGCCACGGCATGAAGACAGATATGGCGAATTCCAGCGTCCACCAAAAAAAAATATTAACACATGAAACATCTTTTAATCTTATTCTGTGCTGTAATTATGACCTCGGCTACCGTGGCCCCAAAGCGCGAATATTATGAAATCAAAGTTTATAACTTCACTTCAAAAACGCAGGAAGAAAAAGTCGAACGGTTTTTAAAAGATGCCTACCTACCGGCACTTCATCGTGCAGGCATTTCAAAAGTTGGCGTTTTCAAACCGGTCGAAACAGACACCGTCAACTTTGGTAAGAAATTATTTGTGCTCATTCCATATTCTTCACTCGATCAATTTGGAAAGCTTTCGGAAACATTGTTGAAGGACAAACAATTTGAATCCAGCGGAGCCGAGTACCTCAACGCTCCTTTCGACGATTTACCTTATGCTAGACTTGAGTCAATCCTGTTACATGCTTTCTCAGGTATGCCTCAACTAGAAGTTCCGAAACATTCTACCCCTGTTGGCGAGCGTATTTATGAATTAAGAAGTTATGAGGGACATACTGAAAAAATATTCAAGAATAAAGTAAAGATGTTCAACGAGGGTGATGAAGTGGGTTTATTCAAACGGCTCGGTTTTAATGCAGTGTTTTATGGGGAAGTGATTGCAGGCAGCCGCATGCCGAACTTAATGTATATGACTACCTTCCCAAACAAGGCCTCTCGCGATGAACATTGGAAGGCATTTTCAGCAGATCCACAGTGGGTAGAACTGAAGGGAATGGATGAGTATAAGAACAATGTATCAAAGATTGATATTTACTTCCTGCACCCCACGGATTATTCCGATATTTAATACAGTATTAAACCGGAAAGGGTTCTTCAAAGGACCCTTTTTGACTTTTTATCGATAAGCCCAGGCATGTATTAGGTGCCCCACTTGCCCTTAAAACACTCAAATTTCCCATG
>DASQTN010000410.1:0-2199 GCA_035641895.1 Chryseolinea sp.
ACCTGCCGGTGGCCTATGAGAACCGTTTTGGTTTTTGGAAACGCAGCATCTCGTTCCTTCGCTATAATACCGGCGTGTTGAAGCAAGTTGGAAAAATTGTTGACGTAAAACTTTGCTATGCCATTTCAGTTCCGTTAACGATCGGACTAGCGGCATTGTGGATTAAGGGCAGGTATAGTATAAAGTACTTTTTTGAAGTAGGCGATTTATGGCCCGAAGCTCCAATTCAGCTAGGGTTCGTGAAAAATTATTTCTTCAAGCATTTCTTGTACGGCCTTGAAAAATTTATTTACAGTCATGCTGAAGCCGTGGTGGGATTGTCCCCGATGATCAAAACCGCCGTGGAGCAAAAGGCGCCCGGTAAACCGGTTCACCTGATCCCCAATATGGCGGACACTGAATATTTTCGACCCAACATCAAGAACATCGGGCTAGAAGAAAAATTTGGTGTTCGCAATAAATTTGTGGTATCCTATATTGGCGCCATTGGATTAGCCAACGGCTTAGATTTTTTTATAGAATGTGCGAGAGCTTCTCAGAAAACAGCATTGCCGATACATTTCATGCTCTGCGGCGACGGTGCATTGCTGGCGTATTTTCAGCGCATTGCAACGCAGTATCAGCTAAAAAACTTTTCTGTCATTCCTTTTCAAAATCGTGAAGGCGTAAAGGAATTAATGAATGTTACAGATGCCGCTTTTATCTGCTACAAACCATTGCCCATTCTTGAAACCGGATCTCCCAATAAATATTTCGATGGCCTCGCTGCAGGTAAATTGATACTGGTGAATTTTGGAGGATGGGTTAGAGAAGAAATTGAAAGAGAAAAGTGTGGCATCTACCTTGACGCTAAGTTTCCCAGCGACTTCGTAAAAAAAATCGAACCTTTTGTGGTAGATGGATCGCTGTTAAAACAATACCAGCAAGCGAGTCGCTTGCTGGCAGAATCAAAGTATTCAAGAAAATTGTTAGGGGAAAAATTTGCTGGCGTAATAAAGGCGGCGCTTTGATTACTCCAGTATCTTCTCAATAATTTTTCCCGTTTTCTTACTTTTTAGTATCACTTTCTTCGCACCATAGTGTGTCACCTCTTCTTTTACCAGATAATGATCTGCATCGTATTCTTGGAGGTGGCTGTCTTTCATCACTCCGGTTTTTCCACGCCAGATATCAAGCTGTACCGGTTCCCATAATTTTGTCTTTGCCGATTTGTAAGCCGCGTCCAACACGGCATTCACTACATATCCATCATAGAATGTTTCCTTCGGTTGTTTTTTTTGTTCGAGGGAATCGAACATGTCCATAAACATGTGATTGTAACCCAATTCATTCAACTCGTCGCCGACGGGGAATAACCAACCCTTGTCGCTTTCCGCTTTTTCTGAAACGTAGTTAGCGGCTTTTCCAGTCGTGAACATTTCGAAACCTGTACGCAGAAAACTGTTTATCCAAATGGTGCCTTCTGTTCCCATTACCTCATCGCGTAAATCAAGTCCGCCCCGGAAGGTCCAGCTGACTTCAAATTGACCTATCGCTCCGTTTTCATATCGCACCAAACCAATGGCATGATCCTCCGCGTCGATGGGTTTTACCTGTGTATCTGCCCAGCACATCACTTCTACAGGCCTGATATCTTTACCGATGTAGGTTCGGGTGATTTCCACGCAATGACAGCCAAGGTCAAGGATACATCCGCCGCCGGCTTGCTCGATATCCCAAAACCAGTCGCTGTGCGGACCAGGATGCGTTTCCCGCGATTTCGCCCAAAGAATTCTTCCCAACGCACCGTTCTTTACACTTTCAAACGCTTTGATAAATTTTGGCGTGTAAACAAGATCTTCAAGGTAGCCATTGAATATTCCTGCTTTCTCAACAGCCTCCAGCATACGTTTTGCCTCCGCGGCATTCCGCCCCAGTGGTTTCGTTGTAATGACGGCTTTTTTATGTTTGCAGCATAACATTACAGCCTCTTCGTGAAGATTATTAGGAAGTGAAATACAAACTACTTCCACGTCCGGCCTGTTGATCGCTTCCTCCATTTTGGTGGTGGCAAAAGCAACTTTGTAGTCACTTGCAAATTTCTTGGTGCTCTCTTCTCTCCGCGAATAAATACTGACAATTTTATCCTTGCTTCTATACCCTTGCAGAGAATCTGCATAGAACCGACCAATAAATCCCGAACCTAGCATTGCAATATTC
>DASQTN010000411.1:0-3318 GCA_035641895.1 Chryseolinea sp.
GCAAAGACGGGACAAATGGTGAAATAGCCTTTGACATATTTTATCTGGTTCAAAAACACGACGGCATCCGGATATTTGCATACATCACCGGGGATGAGCAGCAAGCTTTAAAAGATGCTGGACTTACGCCATAAGAAATCAGCCGTAAGTGTGCTGCCATGAAACTAATACCTGGTTTTTTACATTAATAGATATTAATTAGTGTAAGCTATTTGAGTATGGAGTATAAAGATTATTATAAAATTCTGGGCATTGATAAGAAGGCCTCTCAGGATGATATTAAAAAAGCATTCCGGAAGTTGGCGGTTAAGTATCATCCTGATAAAAACAAGGACAATAAGGTTGCAGAGGAAAAATTTAAACTTATTAACGAGGCGAATGAAGTCTTAAGTGATCCAGAGAAAAGAAAGAAATATGATACGTTGGGCGAGAACTGGCGCCAATACGAACACCAAGGATCGGGACCTTTCGGTGGTGGTCGCGCGGGCAATGGTCGCGGTGGACCATTTACCTATGAAGGTGACTTCTCTGATATTTTTGGTCAAGGGGGAGGATCTGGTTTTTCAGATTTCTTTGAACAATTTTTTGGTCGCGGTGCAACTGGTGGAGGAGGCAGGGGAGGACGGTCCACCCAGTTTAAAGGCCAGGACTATCAAACCGAAATGGAGATCACCTTGGAGGAGGCGTATCACGGAACACATCGATTAATTCAGCTAGAAGATGAGAAGATTCGCATCGCCACGAAACCTGGTGTGCATGATGATCAGCAATTACGAATAAGAGGTAAAGGCGGAAAGGGAAGCAAAGATAATCACGGCGATTTGTATGTACGGGTCCATGTAGCTCCGCATCCAAAGTACAGCCGGAAAAGTGATGATCTGTACGCTAGCCATACCATTGATCTTTTTACAGCGGTTCTTGGGGGTTCAACAATCGTAGATACGATGTCTGGCCAGGTAAAGGTAAAAATTGATCCTGGGACCCAAGGGGGAAAAACAATCCGGATAAGAGGCAAGGGTATGCCTGTATACGGAAAGACAAACCAATTTGGTGATCTGTATGTTCAATTACAGATTCACATTCCCGAGCAACTTACAGATAAGCAACGGGAACTGTTTGAACACCTAAAATCTACTTACTAGGAATATGGAAAAGTTTAATAAACTGATAGGTTCGAGTACACCGGTGTTGGTTGATTTCTATGCCGACTGGTGTGGCCCATGCAAAGCGATGGGACCTGCGATACAAGAAGTTGGCAAAGAAGTGGAAGGCAAAGCTCGGGTCGTTAAGGTCAATATTGACAGAAACCAGGATGCTGCGATGCATTACAACGTAAGGGCTGTGCCTACTTTCATTATTTTTAAACATGGCCAGCCGGTATGGCGGCACTCCGGGATGATCGATAAAAGCACATTGGAAAAACAATTGCTGGCGTTCGCATAAGCGGACGAAAGGATCGATTGCGAAAAGATTAGGCCGCCGTCGAGTATAAAAATTAATTAAATGCAATAATGTTGCAAATAGCGCCAAAGTTGCTGTAATTTGGGCATTCGATTTCAAATTCATGTCTCAGCGATACAAATCACAGTTCAGAAAGCGTGCATTGCGGACAGGTTCCGTTCTGTTGCTCGTTTTTTTGTACGTCGCGGGAAATGTACAGGTTGAAAGTTTCCACAAGATTTTTCATTCATTTGAGCAGGCCTTACATTCCTTCGACCAGGAAAACGATCCCTGCCATCGTGCCATATATCATGATTCCAAGCAGGACGGTTGTGATCACAAAACGCACGTAACCGAAGTCAAAAAATGCCCCCTGTGTCACATCGTTCCCTTGAACGACAAGCACTTCGCAGTCACTCATGTCTTCGAATCGTTTTCATGTCCCGCAAATCATGAGTCTTTTTCAATTTCGATCTTAGTCCTTACAGTAACGGCCAATCTTTCCGCCCGAGCACCTCCCGTTTCTTAGAAGTCCATCTTTTCCATCACAAACGACTGGCAGATATTAAGCTGCTGGTGAACTTCTATTTAATCACTCATGATTCATAAATATATTATACTGCTGGTGGCAGTCGTGTTTTTATTCCGGCATACCTGTGCCCAGGAATGCAACGGTGCCTTTACTGGACGGGTTTTGGACAGGGGAAATCAGCCATTGATTGGTGCTGCCATAATGCTTTCTAACAGTCAGAAAGGAACGATTACAGACGCGTCAGGCAATTTTCATTTTGACCGACTTTGTAAAGGCGTTTATTCTGTTAAAGTGCAATATCTTGGATATGAAACGCTGGAATTTGAAATAACTGTTGATGGTGCGGTATCGAGGATTCTGCACCTAAAGGAAGACATACGTCAATTGCAAGAAGTCGTCGTTGAAGACGAACTTCAGCATATCGAGCATGCACACAATCTCGCGACGCTGAATGCAAAGCAATTAGCGGAATCAGCTGGTAAGTCATTAGGAGAATCGTTAAAAGAAATCCCAGGTGTAAATACCATTCAAACAGGCCCTGGAATATTCAAACCGGTGATACATGGAGTCCATAGCCAGCGTGTGCTGATCCTAAATCATGGCATCCGGCAGGAAGGACAGCAATGGGGGGCGGAACATGCGCCGGAAATAGATCCATTCATTGCGTCAGATGTTTCAGTAATCAAAGATGCTTCATCTATTAAGTATGGAACGGATGCGATAGGCGGCGTAATTGTAGTTAATCCTGCACCCCTTCCTGAGGGCGCTGGAATCGGTGGAAGCCTGAACATGATAGGACAAAACAACGGAAGATCGGGGACCGTTTCGGGAATGATTGAAGGAGGACTAAAGAATCTGGAAGGCTGGGGTTGGAGGGTGCAGGGGACAGCTAAGCGCAGTGGCGATTTCCATACTCCGTCCTATAGTCTGACGAACACAGGAATCAGAGAGCTGAACTTTTCGGCGTCGGCTGGGTACCATAATCAAGGTTTCGGCTTCGAGGTTTTCTTCAGCCATTTTAATTCGGAGCTTGGGATTTTGAAAGGAACATCAATCGGTAACCAAAATGATCTCGAGGAAGCAATGGAGCGAACTATACCGTTGTATACTTCATCCTTCAGTTATACGATAGGCGAGCCCCGCCAGGAAGTGGAACATAATCTACTGAAGTTAAGTGCACATGTGAAAACAAAGCGTGGAGAAATTCGCTTGCAGTATGGATTTCAAAACAATCAAAGAAAAGAATTTGACCTCCGAATTGGCGATCTTTCAAACACACCCGAACTAAATCTCCTGCTCAACACGCATACGATCGAGGTTGAATGGGAAACTGTCAGGTCTGAAAA
>DASQTN010000412.1:0-2515 GCA_035641895.1 Chryseolinea sp.
GGATTTCCGATTTCCATGTTGCTCGGGGGAATATTTTACAGTTCGATAGGGCCAAAAAACATAATGATTTTTGCATTTTTTGCTCATACAATCGGCATTATCACAACCATCTATGCAACGGGATACACCAGTCTACTCATCTCGACGCTATTCATCGGCCTTGGTAATGGCTGCACCGAAGCTGCTTGCAATCCAATGATCGCAACCGCCTATAGCGGAAAACTGATGAACACCTTGCTGAACCGGTTTCACATGTGGTTTCCGGGCGGGATCGTACTTGGAAGTTTAATTTCACTGGGCATGACCAAAATGAACCTGGGATGGGAAGCGCAAATATGGGTGATCATGATACCAACTTTAATCTATGCTTATCTTTTCTGGGGTCAAACATTTCCAGAAGCAAAGAAGGAAGTTGCTTCCCTTACGGCAAATTTAAAGGCGATGGTAACGCCGCTCTTTATATTTATATGTATTTGCATGACTCTTACGGCCATTTCAGAATTTGGTCCTACACAGTGGGCGCAATTGGTATTGGCAAAAAGCGGAGCTGAACCAATGGTAATTCTTGCCCTGATCACGGGATTAATGGCTGTGGGACGTTACTTCGGTGGCGAGTTTGTACATAAGTTCGATCAGACCGGGGTGTTACTTGGATCTGCCGTTTTAACAACAATCGGAATTTTCTTATTCAGCACACAGACAGGCGCAATGGCTTATGTTGCGGCTATAATTTTTGCTACTGGAGTATGCTATTTCTGGCCCAACATGATAGGCTTTACTGCAGAGAAAATTCCGTTAAGTGGTGCCATCGGAATGTCGATAGTTGGTGGTTTTGGGATGTTATCAACAGCGATCTGGCAGCCCATTATCGGAGGCTGGATAGACAAAGCCGGTGCAGAAGCAGCAGCAACTGGATTACAGGGTGATGCGCTTGAACTCGCTGCAGGCCAGGAAACACTTCAAAGAATGATAGTCTTTCCGGTAATTTTGATCGTCTTGTTTACCATTTTACTGTTTTGGGTGCGGAGTCGAAAGGCTGTTCCCGCGGTTCATTGATTTTCATAAAAATTTCAAGATAAAGAGGATGGCTCAAAACCGTCCTCTTTGTTTTTATCGTAGATCAACAAAATTCAAATTACGCTTGTTTGATTTCTTATGAAAGCAATGCTACCTCACCTACTTTTACTTTTACTTTCATCGAACGTAATGGCACAATTAGTTGTAGAGGATAATGTAAAGTTTCTGGCGCTTGGCGATTCCTATACCATTGGAGAAAGCGTTATTGCCAATGAACGATGGCCTGTCCAATTGATGGATTCACTTAGTGCGAGGGGCCTTGAATATGTTGATTGTAAAATTATTGCCGTTACCGGCTGGCGCACGGATAATCTAAAAAAAGCGATTGATGACGCGAAAATAAAAAATGAATACACCCTTGTTTCCTTATTGATTGGTGTAAATAATTTTTATCAAGGCAAAACTGTTGAGACGTATAAAGATGAATTTGAAGAGCTTCTGCATACCGCCATTCGTATCGCAGGAGGTGTAACGTCCCGGGTATTTGTTTTATCCATTCCTGACTATGGTTATACACCGTTCGGAAAAAACAATCAGGAAACAATCACGAAGGGTATCGATACCTTTAATGACGCTAATGAAATCATCACCAAGAAACTTGGTGTAAAATACATTAACATCACAGATATCACCCGTAGGGGTCTGCTTGAGCCCGACCTCGTGGCTTTTGATGGCTTACATCCTTCAGGAAAAATGTATGCTCAATGGGTGCAAAGAATAATGGGTGAGGCGAAACTAAAATTTTCAAAAGGGTCATTAGTAGATGACAATAGTGACGAAGCCGAAGACGATGATGACGGGAATTAGTTCAGACGAACATTAGCATGGGAGTTAGATCAGACGTGCGTCACGATCTAACACAAATAAGCTGCAACTAGATTATGATTTCGCCCTTTTAGGGCTATTGTAAAAACCGCGTTATAACGCGCGGGACTACGTGCCGCGCTATTTCGATTGCGCCCTTTCAGGGCTTCGGTATAGTTTTGCAAAAAAGAATCCGTTATTCAATTGATCCCACCAACGAAACGTTATCAATCACACGGGTGCCCTGAAGGGGCACAATCATCTAGCGCTGGGCAAAGCCCAGCGCTAGATGATTATTGGGTCAAGAAGCCCTGAAAGGGCGCGATACCACGATAAATGTTCGCATCAAAACGACCGCGAATCCCGCCCTTTCGGGGCTATCGTCAATCTCTGCTCGTACATTGGCGAATCAGCACCTGATCTAACGCTTGGGTTAGATCACGCTAAAAATCTCCTACTTCAGCATAACAACCTCATCCTTCAACACGATCTCCAGCGGGTCTCCATGTTCCAAATGGGTCTCACAACCATCCTTCGTCACCTTGAGCTTGATTACCCTGTCTCTGAACTCCAAGCGGAAAGAATAAGATTTCCATTTTTCCGGAATAAATGGATTAAAATGAAGTTTGCCATC
>DASQTN010000413.1:0-3934 GCA_035641895.1 Chryseolinea sp.
AAAAACCGCGGAGAAAAAATTGCTATGCTTACGGCGTATGATTTCAGTATGGCAAAAATTATTGATGGCGCGGGTATAGACATTATTTTAGTTGGGGATTCTGCATCTAACGTAATGGCCGGGCACGAAACCACATTACCCATTACTCTCGATCAAATGATCTATCATGCTGCCTCGGTAGTGCGAGCCGTTAAGCGTTCCCTCGTTGTAGTTGATCTTCCTTTTGGTACCTACCAGGGTAGCTCAGGTGAAGCATTGCGATCATCGATTAGAATTATGAAAGAATCAGGTGCGCATGCGGTGAAGCTCGAAGGTGGAAGTGAAGTAAAGGAATCCATTGACAGAATTTTAAGTGCCGGCATTCCGGTGATGGGCCACCTGGGACTAACTCCACAGTCAATCTATAAATTCGGCACATATACCGTCCGTGCTAAGGAGGAACATGAAGCCAGCAAATTGATGGAGGATGCGCAAGTCCTGGAGAAATGTGGGTGTTTCGGAATCGTCCTGGAAAAAATTCCAGCGGAACTTGCTAAAAACGTTTCCAAGTCTGTTTCCATCCCTACCATTGGAATTGGCGCAGGTCCTGATGCCGACGGACAGGTGCTTGTGATGCAAGACATGTTTGGAATCTCAAAGGAATTTAAACCTCGTTTCTTACGACGTTATGCGGACCTCCATACGATCATGACGGACGCCGTAAAAAAGTATATTACTGACGTGAAGTCAAATGATTTTCCAAACCAGTCGGAGAAATATTAATTAGTTTCAAGTTCGATGTTCCAGGTTCCAAGTTGAGCGCTTAGCCAGAGATTCACGTTGGGCTTGGAGACAACCTCGAACTTTTAACCTCGAACCTCAAACCAATTTACAACAACTCATTTGCCAGATTAGCAAGTTCTGATCGTTCACCTTTTTCCAGGGTGATGTGCGCATAGAGTTCATGATCTTGCAGACGGTCGATAAGTGTAGACAGTCCGTTGCTTTGTGAATCCAGGTAAGGAGTGTCAATCTGATAAATATCACCCGTAAAAATAATTTTTGTATTTTCTCCGGCTCTCGTAATAATAGTTTTTACCTCATGAGGCGTAAGGTTCTGCGCTTCATCCACAATAAAACAAATATTTGATAAGCTACGACCCCGAATGTACGCCAGCGGAGTAATCATGAGCTTCTCCTGGTTTACCATTTCAGTGATACGCGAAAACTCCTTGTCTGTTTCGCTATACTGATTTTGTATGAATTTCAGATTATCCCACAAAGGTTCCATGTATGGATTTACCTTTGACTTGATATCCCCAGGAAGATAACCGATATCCTTGTTACTCAACGGTACGATCGGTCGCGCCAGGTAAATTTGTTTGTATTCCTTTTTCTGCTCGAGTGCTGCCGCCAATGCAAGTAGCGTCTTACCAGTACCCGCGACACCTTGAATGGACACTAACTTTATTTCCGGTTTCAGCGCCGCGTGAATCGCAAAAGTTTGCTCAGCATTTCTTGGCTTGACTCCATAAACAGAACGTTTCTCAACGTGCTCAAGCATTTCATTAAGTGGATTGTAATACGCTAACGCTGATTTTTTCCCACTTTTTAAAATGTAGTAATGATTTTTTACGGGCGTCATGGTGTTCAGAAGTTCACCGGGAGGACAGTAGCCTTTTTCGTATAGGAGATTGATCATATTAGCATCAACGTCCTCTACAATGGTTTTTCCTGTGTATAACGATGAGATGTTCTGAACCTTACCAGTGGTGTAATCCTCGGATTGCAACCCAAGCGCTTTCGCTTTGAGCCGAAGGTTTACGTCTTTTGAAACTAAGATTATTTTTCTGTCTCTCGACTCCTTCTGCAACTGGAGCGCAGAGTTAAGAATTCTATGATCTGCTTTTTCTTCATTAAAAATTTTGTTCGCATCAATGGTACTCTTTGTGCCCATCAACACTTTAAAGTGTCCCTTACTCTTTCCATTGATTGGATTCCAGTTGTGGAGCATTTGGCCTTTCGCCAGCTTGTCAATCAAGCGTATAAATTCCCGGGCCTCAAAGTTTTTTGTATCGTTTCCTTTTTTGAAATTATCCAGTTCCTCGAGCACCGTTATAGGAATACCTACGTCATGTTCATCGAAGTTAAGAATGGAATTGTGTTCATAAATAATAACAGACGTGTCTAATACGAATACCTTCTTTTCCTTTTTCGTTTTTGCCATGCGCACAAAGAACTTGGTTTACGAAATGTAATGAATGGAAATGAAAAATAGGTAGAAGTTTGAGAGAAATTTATTCTTTGGCCGTTAAACGTTATGCGTAATCTCAGTCCCATGAGCGGAGTCTCGGCGCTGTAGTACTAAAGTAGTTGTGTCAAATTTCAAACGAGGAGAATCGGTGCTCAGCGGAACTCCGCGTGTATTACCTCTGTATTTTCTCAGCGGTAAATATGTTTTGCTACAATTATAGACTTTAAAATGTGCGGCATGATCATTTACTTTCCAACCTAAAAAAACCCAAATAACTTCTAACGGACCACATACAAGTCTCCCTTTTCATGCGGTATGATCTTTAGGACATTAGCCAATACCAGCAGGATTAATTTTCTGGATGCGTATAGGCGCTTTAGACCACTAAGGGCAATAAATTCTTTCAATGTAATTACTTTCTTTTCATCGAGGTATTGCATGAGAAATTTTTCATGTTCGCCAAAATGAAAGCGAATATCCTTCATGCGCTGCTCTCTTTTCACAATTTCCCTTAGCTCCCGGCTAGCTTTTATACTTTTGTCGTCGACGCGCACAAACGACGCTTTTATGTTTCCTTCGTCAACCAGATAGTGTGGCTTGCGTTTGCTTTCAGGAATCTCATATTGAATCACTGTCCGCGACTGTGCGATCGGTACTAACGTAATATTATGTTGTAAATAAGGTGTGACTTTTTTAAGCGCTTCAGTCATCACATGTAATTCCTCTTCAGGATATTTCAGCCCAGCAAGGCTGCCATCATCTCCAATACCAATTAAAAGAATGCCGCCCTTGGTATTGGCAAAAGCGATCATCTCGCGGATTATTTTTTCAGGAAATGTCGCCTTACGCTTAAACTCCAACGTGGCCCCTTCCCCCTGAGAAATCAAGAACTTGAGTTGTTGAATTTGCCGGAGATTTGGCGAAAGAAATTCATGCGATTTCATGTTGCTAATTTCACCTTTTGAATCAGCTTCCCGAAAGTTTGAAACTTTCTGGAAGTTTCTGAATTGTCGGAAAGTTTAGAATTTTCTTCTTCCCATTATTTCGTCGTCCTCGTCATCCTCATCCGGTTTTGGAAGCGTGAACATGCTACTTAATAAATCTTTGAATTGAAGTCCTGCTGTAAGGGAATGCTTACTGATTAGGCTAAATTCTGCCAGACCATGAAGAGCGAATTCCATAAAAAACAAAGTCGTTGAGGTGTCCTGATTGGCGTGAAATTCTTTGACCAGTTCTCTCAATCCAGGAATTGCATGAAGCTGTTTTTCAAAATCTACTTGCTTCATGTCATGCAGTAAATCAACAGTATTACCTTCTCCGAACCAGTTGGAAATTTTTTTATATGGACTTTTTTCTTTTTGCTTTCGGAATTTATCAGGGTCGGGGAAATAAGCGATAAATTGTGTGCGCAAAGCTTTTCCTACTAAGTTCTGCGCAACGATACCCGGGCCCTCTTGTTCACCCTCATAAACCAACTCAACTTTTCCGGTGATCGCAGGTATCACGCCGACAAAATCCAGTATTCTGATCTGCGCATTTTTTTCATGGTTCAAAATGCTTCTCCTTTCTGCCGCCGCTACTAAATTTTCGTAAGCTGAAATTGTAAGACGGGCAGACACCCCACTCTTCGAATCCACAAATTCACTTTTACGCGCCTCAAAGGCTATTTGCTCAATAAGATCCTTTGCGATTTCATTTACC
>DASQTN010000414.1:0-2525 GCA_035641895.1 Chryseolinea sp.
ACGGAAACCAGGCATTTTGCCTGATGATGTATTTTATCCTAAAAAACTTAAAAGACAAGAGAGATGCCTACATTGCCAAAACGATCGTAACATCGGAGCTGGTAGACGTCATGGCTGCAAAGTTAGGTGTTGAATGCTACAACACGTTGACCGGTTTTAAATACATTGCTGAACTGATGGGCAAATTGGACGGCGTCAAAAGGTTCGTTGCTGCTGGTGAAGAAAGTTATGGATACATGGTCGGCGATTTCGTTCGTGATAAGGATGCCGTCTCAGCCTGTGCATTTTTTGCCGCTATGGCAGCCAATGCTACTGATGAGGGAAAATCAATGTACGACTGGCTGATCGATATGTACGTTGAGTTCGGATATTATAAAGAATCGCTTCTGAACATCACAAAAAAAGGCCAACAGGGTGAACAAGAGATCAAGTCGATGATGGAGAAATTTAGAAACAATCCGCCTTCGGAAATTATCGGCAGTAAAGTGACGCGCCTTCTTGATTATAAAACGCTCAAAGAGAAAAATTTATTAACCGGTGAAACAACGTTGTTGGATTTTCCTGCTTCTGATGTATTGCAGTTTTACCTTGAAGATGGAAGTAAAGTCTCGGTACGTCCTTCCGGTACAGAGCCAAAAATAAAATTTTATATGGCGGTACATTCAGCTTTAAAATCGAGAGATGATTTTGATGGTGTAACGCAACAACTAGACAAAAAAATCAAGGGCCTTGAGGAATACTTACTTTCTGTGTAAATGCGACTAGACATGATGATCATCATCGAGACATTAATAAAATTATTTGATCGCGATTTACAGCGGTTAGAAGACGAGGTAAATTTATATCAATCGGAAGAAGCGATTTGGAAAATAGCCGGTGACATAAAAAATACGGCAGGTAATTTATGCCTTCATCTTTGCGGAAATCTGCAACATTATATTGGTGCGAAACTGGGTCATACTTCGTATGTGCGCAATCGCGACAATGAATTCGCAGCATCGGGGATCTCAAAAGCGGAGCTTATCGCTGAAGTTCAAAAGACCAGGCAAACTGTTAGGGAAGCTTTGGAAACGCTCAAGCCCTCCATCTTAGAAGCCGAGTATCCGGAAAAGGTTTATGAGTATCCGATGACTACTGCGTATTTTCTCATTCATCTCACTGCCCATTTAAATTACCACCTGGGTCAAATTAATTATCATCGGAGAATTCTGCATGAAGCACCCTGGCCAGTGAGCGCCGAGGTTGAAGGGAGAGATTAGAAGCGGCAGTTCACTTAAGCCGTTCCGTCCAGTTGCAGTCCGCTGTCTTAGTGAATCAATGTTTGCGTGTTGCTATTATTCGAAATGCATAACCATAACTTCACTGTAACTCCTACTCAAGATTAATTATCTAACAAACTTACCTCTGTGCAAATTAGGTTGCTAATCCAAAAGCTGGGAGGAAGTGTGCGCGGTCCTGAAGGCATGGCTTTTCACGAACTTATGATCGTCAAAACGTTAGCAATAGTTTGAACGATCCGTAAAAATTTCTGCAATCCCATAATCCTGATTAAATTTGCCCCCTGTTATGAAAAAAGTCGCTTTTTATACACTGGGATGCAAGCTTAATTACTCAGAGACGTCCACGATTTCGCGTCTTTTTGAGGAAAGAGGCTACCATAAAGTAGACTTTACAGATACGCCTGACATTTTTATCATAAATACCTGCTCTGTAACCGAAAATGCAGATAAGAAATGCCATAAGATCGTGCGGGAAGCCCGTAACATTTCTCCCAATGGTTATATAGCCATCATCGGATGTTACGCGCAGTTGAAGCCCGAGGAAATTGCTTCTATTCCCGGTGTTGATGCGGTGCTCGGCGCTGCGGAAAAATTCAGGTTGGTTGAATTGTTGGATGGATTTGTAAGACCACCTCAAACGAAAATATTTTCTTCCGATATTGAACAAGCCAATAAGTTTAACACATCATACTCTTTGCATGACCGTACGAGAACTTTTTTGAAAGTTCAAGACGGCTGTGATTACTCCTGCTCGTTTTGTACCATTCCGTTGGCCCGCGGTGCCAGTCGAAGCGATAGTATCACAAACATCGTAAAAACAGCCAGGGAAATCGGGCAAACCGAAGTAAGGGAGATCGTGCTGACGGGTGTGAATACCGGTGATTTTGGTATTCAAGAAGGAAAGCGTGTTGAACGGTTTATTGACTTGATTCATGCGCTTGACAACGTAGAGGGTATCGACCGTTTTAGAATCTCTTCCATCGAACCAACCCTTTTAACGAATGAGACCATTCGTTTCGTAGCAGGGTCGAACAAATTCGTTCCTCATTTTCACATTCCCCTTCAGTCAGGTTCAAACAAAATTCTGAATTTGATGAAGCGGAGATACTTACGCGAGCTGTATGAGGATCGTGTCAAAGAAATAAAATCCTGCATGCCCCACGCTTGTATTGGAGTCGATGTGATTGTTGGCTTCCCAGGGGAAACACATAACGACTTCCTCGAGACGTATCAGTTTCTGAATGA
>DASQTN010000415.1:0-3111 GCA_035641895.1 Chryseolinea sp.
CGGTCCGTGAGCACATTGGCCTTTACAAACAGATCGATCAGGATTTTGAATTGGAAAAGGTCCTGGACTGGAAGCTGGTGGAAGCTGCTCGTATGGCACTCGACGAAGGAGAACCCGTTCAAGAACGATTTATTATCAGGAACACAGATAGAACAACGGGGGCCCTACTCTCCAATGAGATATCAAAAAAATATAAAGGCAAAGGTCTTCCCGCAGACACGATTCACTTCCAGTTTAAAGGGTCTGCCGGACAAAGTTTTGGTGCGTTTGTGGCACGCGGCGTTACGTTTGAACTAGAAGGGGAAGCGAATGATTATTTCGGAAAAGGTTTGTCCGGGGGAAAACTTATCGTGTATCCTGATAAGGAGGCGACATTTAAACCTGAGGACAATATCATCATCGGTAACGTAGCTTTTTACGGTGCGACTTCGGGCTCCGCCTATATCCGTGGTCAAGCAGGAGAACGTTTCTGTGTGCGAAACTCAGGTGTAACTGCCGTAGTCGAAGGCGTTGGGGACCATGCATGTGAGTATATGACGGGCGGAAGAGTTGTCGTTCTTGGAAAAACAGGAAAGAATTTCGCTGCAGGTATGAGCGGTGGCATTGCCTATGTTTTTGATCCTGAACATTCACTGGAAAGACTTTGCAACAAGGAGATGGTCGAACTCGAAACCATGGAGGACGATGATAAGGCAGAGGTAAAAGCCATGGTGGAACAACATTTTAAATATACCGGTAGTGATCCTGCAGAGTGGGTGATAGAAAACTGGCCTGTTGCTTCCGACTTGTTTGTCAAGGTAATGCCGAAAGATTACAAGCTTGTGCTTTCAAAGCAAAAGGTTCGTCATCAATCCACAGTTAATGATGAAATCGGAATCCCCGAACCATCTAAAGTAAAAATATAATTAACTGAAAATTTTAATCTATTTCTCTAATACTTCACGCATAGCATGGGACAAATTGATGGTTTTATGAAGTTCGATCGTGAGATGCCAAAATCTCGTGATACTAAAGAACGGATAAAAGATTATAAAGAAGTTTATACACCACTTGACAAAGAAAAGGTAAAGCAACAGGCTTCCCGTTGTATGGACTGTGGCGTTCCGTTTTGTCACAACGGTTGCCCGCTTGGAAACAATATACCGGATTTTAACGACGCGGTTTATCAGGGAAAATGGGAGGATGCAATTCGTATTTTGAGCAGTACCAATAATTTCCCGGAGTTTACAGGTAGGATTTGTCCAGCTCCCTGTGAGGCTAGTTGTGTTCTCAGCATCAACAATAAGCCCGTAACAATTGAATACATTGAAAAGACAATTGCGGAACAGGCATTCGAGAAAGGTTACATAAAAGCAAATCCGCCTAAGGTGCGTACGGGAAAGCGCATCGCCGTTGTAGGTTCCGGACCTGCCGGCCTGGCTGCAGCTGCCCAGTTGAATAAAGCTGGACATTGGGTCACAGTCTTTGAACGTAGCGACCGGATCGGTGGACTTTTGAGGTACGGCATTCCAGATTTTAAGTTGGAAAAGACAGTCCTTGATCGCAGAATACGATTGATGGAACAAGAGGGTGTAATTTTTCGCACCAATGCTCATGTCGGAGTAAATATCAGTGCTAATCATCTAAAGGAAGAATTTGATGCTACTTTGATTTGTGGAGGAGCTTCGGCCCCCCGCGACCTTCCGATCCCCGGAAGACAGTTCAAAGGTGTTCATTTTGCGATGGACTTTCTGACACAGCAAAACAAGCGTGTTGCTGGTGATCGGATTTTTTCAGGTGATATCCTGGCAAATGAGAAAAATGTTTTGGTTATCGGTGGTGGAGACACGGGATCGGACTGCGTTGGTACGTCTAATCGGCAAAACGCAAAATCCGTTACGCAGATTGAACTGCTTGCTAAGCCGCCCTTGACACGAAATGATAATGGTAACCCATGGCCTCTTTGGCCAATGGTGCTGATGACATCCTCTTCGCATGAAGAAGGAGTTCAGCGGCAATGGGCAATTCTCACAAAAGAGTTTTTGGGGGATTCAATGGGTAGACTCACGGGACTGAAAGTAGTGGACATCACGTGGGGTGTAAGTGCTCAGGGGAAGATGGGATTTGAAGAAATACCCGGTTCTGAAAGAATAATACAATGCGAACTCGCCTTGCTTGCCATCGGATTCACAGGTGCTGAGAAAGGGGGGATGGTCGACGAGCTAAAGCTCGAACTTGACGAACGTGGCAATATTAAATCGCAAAACTACAGAACAACACAAGAAGGTATTTTCGCTGCTGGTGATATTCGTCGAGGCCAGTCCCTGGTGGTTTGGGCCATTTCGGAAGGTCGTGAGGCGGCGCGGGCCGTTGATATCTGGCTCATGGGAGATTCTGCGTTGGAAGCTAAAGATGAATCGTTTGTTCATCTTGAACAGGAAGGATAGAGTGTTTCAGCCGATATATTTTGATATCTGCGGGAACATTTTATAACTGAAATTACTTCCATAGTTTTGCAATCTAAAATTCTATTAAGTGAGCAAAATTGTAAACGTAGGAATCGTGCAGATGGCTTGCACTTCCAACCCAAAGGAAAACCTTGATAAGGCCATATCAAAGATTCGGGAAGCTGCATCTAAGGGTGCACAAATTATCTGTTTACAAGAGTTATTCACCTCACTTTATTTTTGTGACGTCGAGGATTACGACAATTTCAAACTGGCTGAATCTATTCCAGGACCATCTACAGAAACGCTCTCCGCAGTAGCATCCGAGTTGGGTGTTGTTATCATCGCTTCATTGTTTGAAAAAAGAACACAGGGAATTTACCATAATACAACTGCCATCTTGGATGCAGATGGAAGCTATCTCGGTAAGTACCGAAAGATGCACATCCCCGACGACCCTGCGTATTATGAAAAATTTTATTTCACACCCGGGGACCTCGGCTACAAAATTTTTAAAACAAAATATGCCACCATCGGCGTTTTAATATGCTGGGATCAGTGGTATCCTGAAGGCGCTCGCATTACTTCATTGATGGGCGCTGAAATCCTATTTTATCCCACGGCCATTGGTTGGGCGACTTCACAGGATGAAGCGACTAACAGCGAGCAATTCAATGCATGGCAA
>DASQTN010000416.1:0-2747 GCA_035641895.1 Chryseolinea sp.
CGTCAACACTCCAAACATGAAATTCTTAATTCAGCTTCTGGCTATCTTGGCACTGGCTTACATTCTGGAATTATTTCTTCCATGGTATTACATCTCAGTAGCCGCTTTTGTCATGGGGTATTTACTAAAGTCGAAAGCAAATTTTCTGGCTGGTTTCCTGGCGATCGGAATCCTATGGTTTGTCAAGGCGTGGCTGCTCGAATCATCGAGCTCCAGTGACCTTGCAGAACGCGTAGCGCATATTTTCACGCTCCCGAAAAAAGAATTTCTGTTCCTTGTCACGTCAGTCGTCGGTGGACTGGTAGGGGGATTTGCCGCATGGAGCGGATCTTTGCTTAAACGGAGAGTAAAAGCTTATAATAATTAGTATATGAAGACGGCGTTTCTAGCAATAACATTCGTACTTCTCACCTCGCTGGCATTTTCTCAAATGGAGAATTTTGAAGGCAGAAAAAAAATCAACGGCAGCAGTTTATTTTTAAGTGTGAAAGGAAAGGGCGAGCCTCTGCTTGTAATCCATGGAGGCCCCGGACTAAATCATAGTTATTTTATTCCCCACTTAAACGCGCTGGAAAAAACTTTCAAAGTAATTTACTACGATCAACGGGCCTGCGGCAAATCTGCGATACCTTCAGGTGATTCTATTTCGCTTAAATTTTTAACGGACGACATCGAGGATATCAGGAAACATTTGCAAACAGAAAAATTAAACATACTTGCTCACTCCTGGGGAGCAGTGCTGGCGATCCACTATGCCCTCCGGTATCCTGGCAAAATTAATAAATTGATTTTAAGCAATCCGGCAATGCTCAGCCGTGAATATGATCAGGAAGCTGCCGCACTTATTCAGAAACATTCAACCAAGGAGGACAGTGTTACCCGCGCTAAGATCTTAAGTGACGGAAATCTCGACATAAAGGATTATGAAGAACTGTTTCGCCTAAGCTTCAAGCCTTCCGCTTATGACCAGGCCAATGTTGCCAAAATCAATCTCAAGCTACCCGACAATTTTGCTGCAGCAAGCAATGCGTTGTTCACCGGCCTGATGAAGGATCCTTCCACGAATGCAAATCTTTATGACTCTCTTCGGTCGCTTGCCTTTCCTGTATTGATCATACATGGCCAGGCCGACGCTGTACCGCTAAGCTCTATAAAACGTTTAAAAGAATATTTACCCAAAGCGCAACTTGAAATTTTCCAACGAAGTGGACATTTCCCTTTTGTCGAAGAACCGGTTTTGTATAATGAAAAAGTCACTGCCTTTTTCAAGGCGGCTCATTAGTGAATCAGACAGCCCAATCTGTCAATCAATTTCATTAAATTTACTTTGTTCGTTCGCGCGACCCTTCCTATGAAAAAAAAGATCACTGTTTTATCCGGAGCAGGCATCAGCGCCGAAAGTGGTATTCCGACTTTCAGAGATGCTGATGGGCTGTGGGAAGGATTTGATGTAATGGAAGTTGCCACACCGGAAGGTTGGAACAAAAATCCAGGTCTGGTTTTGGAATTTTATAATCAACGGAGAAAACGTGCACTGGAAGTGAAACCCAACCGAGGACATGAAATTCTTGCCGAGTTGGAGAAATACTTCGACGTTACAATCGTAACGCAAAATGTAGACAACCTGCACGAGCGTGCGGGTTCTTCAAATGTAATTCACCTCCATGGAAGTTTGTTTGAATCCAGAAGTTGTAAAAATGAAAAGCTCGTCTATCCGATAAAAGGCTGGGAATTAAAACTGGGTGATACTTGTGCCGAAGGTTCCCAACTTCGACCTAATATCGTGTGGTTCGGCGAAATGGTTCCGCTGATGGGTGTAGCCGCGGAACATGCGAAGCGCTCGGATATTTTTTTAGTAGTGGGTACGTCGATGGTGGTATATCCTGCGGCAGGACTGATTGATTATGTGCCGTTCGAATCTCCGAAATATGTTGTAGATCCCAACGTACCGGATATTGCTCACATTCCCTTCCTCCACAAAATTCCTGAAAAGGCCAGCACAGGAATGGAAAAATTGAAAGCGGAATTATTGGAATTTTCTTAAACAACGCTCAGATCCCCTTTGTGACGTTTGTGCTCTCGAGTCTTTGCCGTAATAAAGGTGACGTCGCCACTAAGTCGCCAAGACACTAAGGTTCACAAAGGTCGATTTAATATCTAACTTGGGTATTACTTCTTTTTCTTTACGGCGGTTTTCTTGACGGCGGTCTTCTTTTTCGCAGCCGTTTTCTTCGCAGGTGCCTTTTTCTTCACGGCCACTTTCGCTCCGACAGGTTCTTTTTCTTTTACGAATTCTTTTTTTCGCACGCTACCCCTTGTAAATCTTTCAGGAGTATTTTCTGCCAGCGTCAAACATTCCTGAAGCGTCAGCTCTTTTGGCTCTCTACCTTTTGGAATCTTGACATTCTTTTTTCCAGCCTTAATATAAGGACCAAAGCGACCGTTCAGGATTTGAATATCCGGGTTTTCGTCGAAGAGCTTAATGGTCCTGTTAGCATCTGAAATCCGTTTTGCCTGAATAAGTTCAATAGCTTTTTCGTTGGTGATGCCGTATGGATCAATATCTTTCGGAATAGATACAAATTTCTTGTCATGCAACACATAGGGACCAAATCGACCGATGTTCACAACGATCGGCTTATCCTCAAACAACCCTAGATCACGCGGCATTTTAAATAGCTCCATAGCATCCGCCAGTGCGATGTTCTCAATGAACTGACCCGGTCGTAAACTTGCAAACTTTGGTT
>DASQTN010000417.1:0-10040 GCA_035641895.1 Chryseolinea sp.
TTCATTGCAACTCGTCGACGGAAAGACGCATTGCTCAGACGCTTTGTACACTTTATTCTACCGGAGTAGTTCCAAGTTTGAGGTTCGAGGTTGTACGGAGCACGAAGGAAAGGTTTGAGGCTCTAAATAATTTTGCAGACATTTGGTTAATTCAGTAACCTCGAACTTCAGACCTTGAACTTTAAAACTATAAAGAATGTGGTCAAACTTTCATATGCACAGTACCTACTGCGATGGAAAAAGTGAGATAATGGACTATGTTGATGAGGCACGAAAGCTGAACATGATCAGCATTGGCTTTTCATCACATGCGCCGGTCCCATTTCCTACCAAGTGGTGTATGAGAGCTGGAGACCTCGGCGAATATCTTGCGGCCATTCAAAAAATAAAAAGCTCAAATTCCCTTGTCGAAATTTATAAAGGCCTGGAGGTAGACTTTATACCAGGAGTTATTTCTCCCAATCAGTTTCGGGACAAATTGGACTACACAGTGGGATCTGTTCATTTTATAGAGAAATTCTTTGACGGGATCCCTTGGGAAATCGATGGACTGCATAGTTTGTTTCTGGAAGGATATTCGAAAATTTTTAACAACAATATCCAGGATGTCATTAGTCGTTATTTTGAACTCACCCGTGAGATGGTTTCCACGGCATGCCCATCGGTCGTCGGACATCTTGACAAAATCAAAATACAAAACATTAATAACAAGTTCTTCATGGAAAGTGATTCCTGGTATCAGAACGAGGTGAAAAAAACCATCGACCTAATTCAAGAAAGTGGAGTCATTGTGGAAGTCAACACCCGGGGGATTTATCAAAAGAAATCAAATACCACTTATCCGAGTCCATGGATATTGGAAATTCTACATAAAAAAAATATCCCGGTGACTATCAGCAGTGATGCCCATCACCGGGATGATATTATCAATCAATTTCCGCAAACCGCTCTTCTCTTGAAAAAAATCGGCTTCAGGACCATTTCAGTTTTGTCCGAGGGTGCATGGAAACCATTTTCATTTGACGAGCATGGTGTCACACGGTAATAGCCATCTCACGCAATGGCTAAAGCAAACCAATGGATTTTGGTTTGCTTCATATGCTACTGTCATGGCGTTCTGTTTATACACCTGCATCTATGCTTTTCGGAAAACTTTTTCGGTTGCAACTTTTGATGGACTGGCTTATGCGGGCATAAGTTATAAAGTCTGGTTAGTGATGTTCCAGGTTATTGGCTATGCCTTGTCAAAATTTATGGGCATTCGCGTGATATCGGAATTGAAAGCCAGTTCCCGCGCATTCGGCATTGTTTTAATGATCTTGATCGCTGGAATCTCCTGGTTCTTTTTCGCCATCGTACCACCGCCCTATAATATAATATTTTTGTTCACCAATGGATTTCCATTGGGACTTGTCTGGGGAATGATCTTTGGATACATGGAGGGTAGGAGATTTACCGAAGTACTCGGAGCAGGATTATCGGTAAGTTTTATTTTTTCTGCAGGTGTGGCTAAATCAGCAGGAGGTTTCATTATGCGTGATTGGGGAGTATCCGAAATGTGGATGCCTTTTGTAACCTGTTGCGTATTTCTCATTCCACTATTAACATTTTTATGGTTTCTGGACAAACTTCCAGCACCTTCTGCTCTAGACGAATCCCTTCGCACGCGAAGGGAGCCTATGGATTCTGAAGGGCGTTCTGATTTTGTAAAAGCGTTTTGGCCTGGAATAATACTATTTACGTTGACCTATATGCTGCTAACTACCTTCCGGGAGTTTAGAGACAATTTTTCGGCGGAAGTTTGGAAGTCATTAGGATATGGTGATTCACCGGAAATTTTCACCACGACGGAAGTTCCGGTTTCAATAACTGTATTAGTCGTGATAGGAAGTTTGATGGTTATCAAAAACAATAAAACGGCTCTGATGGTGAGCCACCTTATCATCTTTATCGGAATGGTTATGATCGGTGTCAGCACATTCCTATTTCAGAAAGACTTAATAAGTCCGCCGCTGTGGATGATTTTAATAGGTACAGGTTTATACCTGGGCTACGTTCCCTTTAACAGTATTTTTTTCGACCGATTGTTAGCAGCTTTCAAATATGTGGGCACGGTGGGATTCTTGATTTATGTGGCTGATGCTTTTGGATATCTCGGCAGCATCGGAGTTCTATTCTTTAAGGAATTCGGTTATGCGCAACTTAGCTGGCTCGAGTTCTTCTTTTCTGCAGGTTACACAATTTCCATTGTTGGAAGCCTGTTAATCGGGGCATCAATGCTGTACTTCCATTGGAAACATAAGCGTTGGTTAAACAACTCTTAAAATCGTGTTGTTTGAACTACTCGTAAACGGTCTGTTACGCGATCAACTGCCGAAATGCCAGTAGAGGAATCTTACTTTGAAAGGCCATTTTTCGCGTCATGCTTCTGTCGAATAATTTTTCATAGAAGTTAACGTCATGCGTGAACATAGTAAGCAAGTCTGCATTCGACTCTGTTACGTAATAATCAATCGCTTCATCGATTTCTTTATTCACAATTACTTTACTAATGACATTGGTGATGCCCGCCTTTTTTATAATTGCTTCAATTTTCTTCTCAAGTGCTGACACTTCATGCAACGATGGTGTAACATGCAACAGGTGAACGGTTGAATTAAATTCCTCCAAATAAGGAATAAGGGTTTTTAATTCTTCTTCAACGTGCCTCAGGTCGGTGGCATAAATAACATTCTTAAAGCTTTTAAACTCAGCTTCCTCAGGTACTGCCAGTACCGGCACATGACTGACCTCGATAACTGAAGTTGTATTGCTTCCTAACACATACTTCCGTACACCACTTGCCCCTTTTGTGCCCATTACAATTAATCCCGTTCGAAGGTTTTTTGCCTCTCGTTTTACTGTATCGTTAAAAGAGGTGCCCTGAACTACTTTCACATTAATAGGCTCATTACTTTGCAGTTGTGTCGAGATGGTTTGAACAAAAATTTCTAGATCTTCCTTTGCCGTTTCTATTAAGTCTCGTTCTAAGGATTTTAACTGAAGTCTCATTGTGGCACGCGTTGGCTGCATGATTGTGACCACGTGCAACAATGTAAGTGTACCCCCAAGTTTATTGACGATTTTAACGGCGTATTGGACAGCAATTTTGGAGACTTCAGAGAGGTCGGTGGGAACAAGAATATTTACCATAATGCGATTTTGAATTGTTGGCCTAAAATAAGGTTCTTTGGTGGTAGATCAAGTCAAATTATCAGAAATGAGTCACACTTTTGCCAGCGACAATTATTCCGGTGTCCATCCAGATATCATGCACGCCCTTCAGCAAGTCAATCAGGGTCATGCAGGTTCATACGGCTCAGATGAATATACGGCAAAAGCCATTGAAAAATTCAAAGGGCACTTTGGTGAACAAATCGAAGTCTTTTTTGCTTACAACGGAACAGGAGCAAACATCTTGGGACTAAGTACGCTGACACAATCCTTTGGCGCTATTGTTTGCTCTGATCTTGCCCACATTCACGTAGATGAGTCCACCGCGCCGGAAAAATTTATAGGCTGCCGGCAATTTACCATACCGACGACCGACGGAAAAATTTACCCACCTGATATTGAAAACAGGATACAACGCGTCGACGATCAGCACCATCCACAGGTGAGGGTGATTTCCATTTCACAATCGACGGAATACGGCACCGTTTATACCCTGGATGAATTGTTGGCGATTAAAGACGTTGCCAAAAAATATGGACTTTTTTTTCACATGGATGGTTCACGTATTGCAAATGCGGCCGTAAGCCTAAAGCAAGATTTTAAATCTTTCACCCGCGATGCAGGTGTTGACGTTTTGTCCTTTGGAGGAACGAAAAATGGAATGATGTTCGGCGAGGCTGTTGTTTTCTTTCGACCTGAAATGGCAGAACATTTTAAATTTATTCGAAAGCAAGGAATGCAACTTCATTCTAAAATGCGGTTTATCAGCGCACAGTTTACTGCATTATTAAGCAATGATCTATGGAAAATCAATGCATCAAACGCGAATGAAATGGCGAGGCGGTTGGCGGACGAATTGCAGACAATTCCACAACTGAGAATAACACAATCCGTGGATGCCAACGGTGTGTTTGTAACTATTCCCTCAGCCATTGTGCCCTCGTTACAAGAGGAACAATTCTTTTATATCTGGAATGAAAAAATAACAGAAGCACGGCTGATGTGCTCATTTGATACCACGAAAGAAGACATTAGCAGATTTGTGAAGAAACTAAAGGAACTTCTGATGTCGCAATCAGAGTTTTAAGAATTTATAGATGCCCTTCAATTTATACTTGTCATCATTCAAACCGATTAGGTAATATCCGGTCGCCAGATCTTTTACTTTAATTCGGAGTGTGTGCTCATCCAAAAGGTCTTTTTCAACCTTCATTTCATTACCGATGATATTGTGCAAAGAAACTTTCGTCTCAGCAAGACTGATATGGTCGATTTTAACATGGATGTATTCGTCGGCGGCTGGATTCGGATAAATTTGAACCGACTTGGCTAGCTCAAAACGTTCAGGCCGGCTGAAATCTGCGTCGGGCGGCGTTTGTGCTTGCACAAACCCTACAAACGAGGCCAAAATGATAGTCAAGTACAGTATTCTCATAGTGTTTCGCTTCTTCTTAATACGACAACTTTCGCACCAAAGTTTTCAATAAAGACAGAATTTCAAATTTATTACACTATAGATGTTGTGAGCAGGCAAAAGGTTTAAAGGCATGTGAAAAATCTATGAAATTTTTCTCTGTCTAACCCGCTCGCTTAAACGCCTCGGGTAGCAAATCAGTGACATCGGAGGCGATTAGACTGTTCATTCCCGTTTCATAGGCTGCCAAATCGCCAGCAAAGCCGTGCAAAAAGACCCCTAACTGTGCCGCTTCAAGGGCCGAATATTGCTGTGCCATTAAGCCGGTCAGGATGCCCGTTAAAACGTCGCCACAACCACCCTTAGCCATTCCAGGGTTCCCCGACGAATTAAAGTAGACGGTGCCGTCTGGTGCCGCAATAGAAGTATTTGCACCTTTTAAGATAACGACAGATTTCAGGTCTTTTGCCAGCTTCTGTTGCTTTTCAAGCCGCTCAAACTCATTTTTCCATTCGCCGACAAGCCGTTCAAATTCCTTGGGATGAGGGGTAAGAATACTCCCTTCCGGAACGCTTTGCAAGAAATCGCGGTTCTCGGCCAAAATATTCAAAGCGTCGGCATCGATTACAAATGGAATCTTTCGCAGCATCAACATCTTTTGGAATGCCCGAACCGTTTGGTCAGCAACGCCAAGGCCCGGGCCGATACCAATTACTGTGAAACTGCTCAATGAAGGGGGCGACGAAAAAAAATCCTGGTGGTCATCGATACTCGCCATCGCCTCGGGGACTGAGCTTTGAATGACGTTATATCCACTACGCGGAACATGTACGGTTAGGAGGCCCAATCCAGAGCGAAGCGCAGCACGCGCGGCCAAAACAGCGGCACCCATTTTACCATAGGCTCCAGCAACTAATAAGGCGTGACCAAATTTTCCCTTATGATCAAACTTGGAACGTACTCTTAAAATTTTTCGGACATCTTTCTTGACAAAATAAAAATAAGGCGTTTCAACCTTCTTCAGAAATTCTTTGTGCAACCCTATGTCTAGCAGCACCCAATTCCCGACGAACGCAAAGTGATCCGGAAA
The DNA here is from genome assembly GCA_035641895.1 of Chryseolinea sp. Lineage (GTDB taxonomy): Bacteria > Bacteroidota > Bacteroidia > Cytophagales > Cyclobacteriaceae > Chryseolinea. The sequence goes on from DASQTN010000417.1 coordinate 5,718, forward strand.
AAGAAACGCCAGCTTAGGCACCTGAAACGCCAACGTATACTTTGCTCTAATAATTGCACCTTCCGATGGCACATCCGCCATCAACCCGGATGGTATGTCAATAGCTATTTTCTGAATGCTTAATTCGTTTACGCAATTTATTACGGCGGCATAAATGCCCTCCGGAGGCCTCGACAATCCAGATCCGAAAATGGCATCGACCAAGACATCGTTATTTTGAAACGTTTCAGGCGAAATGTTGTCTGTGATGTAAGCGACTTCCACTTTATCAGCCAGGCGTTCGAGATTAATCTTGAAGTCCGCCGATTCCGGCATGCTGCCCTGAATGATCCAAACCCTAACATTATATCCACCATACTCGAGCATTCGAGCTACTCCTAATCCGTCACCTCCGTTGTTACCCGTGCCACAGATTATTCCGATTGTACAACCGACATTGTAATTCTCGGTAAACCAATTGAATATTGCCCGGCAAGCATTTTCCATCAAGTCGATGGAATCAATGGGCCGATGCTTTATGGTATAAGCATCTAGTTCACGGATTTGATTTGTTGAAAGGATTTTGAGCATCAGGATAAAATTAAATGTCAGATGTTAATAGTTAACATACAAACATAGCAACTGTTAACGCTTCAAGGTTTGCTTTATAATGCAGGGTTTCAACGATCATAAAGGGGCGTGATGACCGCGTGCGCTAAAGCTATATTGCGATGGCGCACGTCAAGCTGTAAAATGCGTCGTGCGCGCCCAATAGCTATCGGGAGTAGTTCATGGTGGACATTGTGACCTGCACGAAATAAAAGCTGTAAACGCATTTTAAGCGGCAACCAAACCGCGGCAGTTTGAACTGCACCCCTCAGAAACAGCGATCATAAATCATCCTCGTACATCGTACCTCGTAAATCGTACCTCCTAATCCTACCGGTCAACCTCTCCCATCACCACATCGATGGTTCCGATAATTGCAATTAAGTCTGCGATCAAAACTCCTTTGGCTATTTCTTGCAGAACTGAAAGATTGACAAAACTACATGACCGGCATTTGCACCGAAACGGAATATCGCTTTTGCCGTCGGCGCGGAAGAAAAATCCTAGCTCTCCTTTTGGAATTTCAGCCCGAACATACAAGTCCTGGGCCTTAGGTCTTATCTTTTTGGGCACCAATGCCTGCGGATCAAAATCACGGGTGCGCTTGTGGTCTGTTGTGAGCTTCGTCAGACATTGCTCAACAATTTTCAATGATTCGTAAATTTCTTCCACACGAACATAGGTTCGATCCCAGCAATCACCGGTCTTGCCCATCTTACCTTCCCCGATAGGAATATTAAAATCCAACTCCGGATATACGGAATAACCGTCTACTTTGCGCAGATCAAGACGCAGGCCCGAACCGCGAAGCATAGGTCCTGTCACTCCACAATTAATCGCAAGATCAAGTGGCAATACTCCGACATTTGCTGTGCGTTCTACAAAAATTTTATTTTCAATCAACACCGTGTTCAATTCCTGCATCTTCGGTTTGATGTAAGAGACAAATTCGCGACAGCGTTCCTCAAAGCCCACCGGCAAATCATAAAAGAGTCCGCCAATCCATATATAGTTATATAATAATCTCGCACCTGACGCCCATTCCAATAACCTCAGAATATGCTCTCTGTCCCGCATCAGCCAGAAAAAAGGCGAGAATGCGCCGATGTCCATACCATACGTTCCAATGGCGATAAAATGCGAAGCGATGCGGTTGAGTTCGGCAACAAGAACCCGTATATATTCCACCCTTTTTGGAATTTGCTGCTCGATTCCCAGCATTCGCTCAACGCCCATGGCATACGCATGCTCGCTGTTCATAGATGCTACATAGTCGAGCCTGTCGACAAATGGAATAACTTGGTTGTACGGGAGATTTTCACCATGCTTTTCAAAACAACGGTGCAGGTATCCGAGGTGTGGCACAACTTCCTTTACGATCTCTCCATCCATTAGCACTTCCAGCCTTAACACCCCGTGTGTAGAAGGGTGCTGCGGTCCGAGGTTGATAATCATTTCTTCCGAGCGAAGGTTGTCAGCCCTGAATTTATTGGGCTCGGAAAGCACTAAGTTTTCTGGATGTGATTTATATTGGATGTGATCCGTTGGCATGCTGGAATGCTTGGAATTTAATAGGCTACTTTAATATCCCGGTAATACTCCTGGTGATGATAGTCTTTTCTCAGGGGATATCCTTCCCAATCAGCGGGCATTAAAATCCGTCGAAGGTCGGGATGGTTCTTAAAATTAACGCCATACATGTCGAAGATTTCCCTCTCCTGCCAGTTGGCCGTTTTCCAGATATGACTCACCGACTCGACCTCGGGATGATCTCTCGGCACCATCACTTTAATCATCAAATGATGGTTAAACGGAATTGAATACACGTTGTACACTACCTCCATCGTTGCCGCCTGAGGACCATTGTCTATCCCGGTAATACAGGAAAGCATGTCAAAATACGTTGTCGGATCTTTATACAAAGCATCCATCACAGCCACCAAATCGTCGGGTGATATTTTTATTGCTTTCGGTGACGCGTTCTCATCCACGACTGGCTCAGTGTGGCATAGCGGCTTTATTATGGACAAGAATAAATCAAGCATTCATTTGAAGATTTTCTTTCTGTAATAAATTTTCAATAGCCTTTGGCGCTACAAGAGTTTCATTCCGTATTTTTTCCTGAAGTTTAAGAAAGCCACCAATCAGTGCTTCCGGTCTTGGAGGGCACCCTGGCACATATACATCCACGGGTATAATTCTGTCGACGCCTTTCACTACATGGTAGCCGTGTTGCCAATAAGGACCTCCGCAGTTCGAACATGAACCCATTGAAATCACGTACCGTGGCTCCGCCATTTGCTCGTATAGTCTTTTAATGCGATCCGCCATCTTGAACGTCACGGTTCCAGCCACGATCATGACATCAGCTTGTCGGGGGCTTGAGCGCGGTGCCATACCGAAGCGGTCCATATCGTATACGGTCGTTCCAGTGCTCATAAATTCAATAGCACAGCAGGCTAGTCCAAAAGTCATTGGAAACATTGACGAGAGACGCGCCCAATTGAGCAGGTCGTCCAACCGCGTTACAATAATACCTCCCTGCTCAAACCGCTGATCGAGTAAACTCATGAATCTTTTTGGTGTCTAACAGTTCTATATTTTTCATTGATAGCGTCGTAATAGTTTTTCGGAACTGGCGAGGAAAATTCCGTTGGCTTTGGATCAGGCTTTACCCAATCTAAGTGTCCGTTAACCCACGCGTAGGCTAAACCCAGCGCAAGAACGATGATGAAAACGAGCATCTCAAACAACGAGAACCATCCCCACACGCCGTTAGTTTCTTTTATTAATTCTTTGTTCGCAAAAATAGTTGACCAGGGAAACAGGAATACAATTTCCACTTCGAACAATAGAAAAATTAGTGCGATAATATAAAAGCGAATATTGAATTGCGACCACGCGGAACTGATAGGTTCCTCACCGCTTTCATAAGTTGAAAGTTTTTCGGGGTTAGGGCGATGCGGGCGAATCATCTTGGAGACAAGGAGTGTCACGAGAATAAAAATTATTCCAGCGAGAATAAAGAGTAACACTTCGCCAAACGCCGACAAATACTGTTGCTGATCCATTGCGGCGAAGATAGTGAACAGTTTCCAGTTTGAAGTTTAAAGTTTCGAGTTGTGCTTGGAAGTTAGTGTAGCGCGTGTAAATTCCTTCTGCATTTTTAATCCAGGAGAGATTTCCTGTTAATGGCCCGGAGCTTCAGCTCCGGGCAAGGGGGTAATGTGAAATGCGTCGACTGCACTAGTTTTTGAAAATCGAATTTCCCAGCGACGCAAATCATCAGAATTGATTAGATGCTCCCAAGCAAAAAAAAGTATTAACCCTCAATCCTTTCCAAATAATTTTTAAATTTTTAAAACAACCGCCGGCCAGGCTTCTTTGGTGCCTATTTCTTCAGGTGTCGTGAGTACGAGTATTCCACCAGGCCAAGGATGGGGCGATGAGGATTGAAATATACCAGTCTTATTTCCATGCTGCGATGATAACACCCATAACAGTCAGCGCAACAATGCTGTATCCGGCGTTGATCAGAAAGAGGGTGAAGGATTTTCTTTCAAACAGGTAATGTGTTCCAACGAAAGTTGCAACCCATCCGAAACCTGCCAGAAAGCCCCAGAGGGCGCCCCGAGCGGGGTTGTCTTCTGGCCCCATAAACATAGCCAGGTTGACAGCCGCTATCAATCCGAGAAAAAAAGCAAGACCGAAAATCTTAACCATGTTGCCATTTTT
>DASQTN010000418.1:0-3642 GCA_035641895.1 Chryseolinea sp.
ATGCGCTTTGATGAAAAAAATCTTATGCCACTGTACGTCTTGGACATTGGAAAACCTGGAAGTTCGTTTGCCCTGGAAATAGCGAAAAAGACCGGGCTTCCGGATGCAACAATTGAAGAAGCGCAAAAGTTGGTCGGAAAGGATCTTGCTGGCTTTGAAAAGTTGGTGAGAACGATGGAAAAAGAACGCCAGGAGTTAAGCACTAAGATCAGCAAGCTTGAAAAACAAGAAGTTGAATTAAAGCAGTCGCTTGCGCGATACCAGCATTTGTCGACAGAACTTGAAAACAAGAAAAAGGAAATCATCAATAAAGCTAAAGAGGATGCTTCTAAGTTATTGAAGGAAACCAATCGCGAAATTGAAAAAACCATTCGTCACATTAAGGAGAATAAAGCTGAAAAAAAAGAAACTTTAAAAGTCCGGAAAAACCTTGAAACCCTTACCCATAAGGTTGCGGTACCGGTGCAAAACGAGCGAGCAGCTCCAGAATTAAAAGAAGGCGATCGTGTTAGAATTATTGGACAAGAAGGTAGTGGAATAATCCTTTCGATTCAGGGTAAGAGTGCAACCGTTCAGTTTGGGTTGTTAAAATCGGTGACTAAGTTGAACAGACTCGAAAAAATCACAGCTTCGGTTGAAAAGGAAATTAGTGCGCGGTTGCGATCGGCAGGTATCAATGTGCTTGAGAAACGGGCCAATTTTAATCAGACGCTCGATATACGTGGAAAACGCGTAGATGAAGTATTAGGGATCCTGGAACAGTACCTCGATACGGCTATTCTATTGGGCCAGGGCGAGCTTAGAATTCTGCACGGTAAAGGGGAGGGGGTATTGAGAAAGGTTGTTCGCGATCATTTAAAGCGCTACAAGGAAGTGGCTTCTGTTAAGGATGAACATGTGGAACGCGGTGGCGATGGAATTACCGTGGTTGTCTTAAAGTAGATACCCGATTTTATCCCGTCGAGCGCAAAATAAAAAAGGGACATCAATGTGTCCCTTCAATTATCTTATACAGTATAGTTACGGTCTTGTAAAAGTAAACACCCAATCACCTTCAACGGACTCGACTCGGCCATTGTTAAATCCAGGGCCCGTATAGTTAAAGGAGATCGTAAGCTGTTTGTCAGAATTTGTCAACGAATAATTCATTTCTTCGTCGTCAGACAGACGAATAATTTTGGAAGAAACACTTCCCGAGACAAACTTCCAGGTTCCGGCATCCTCCCAAGGGCTTATCGAGGGCCAGGAAGTTGCAGTACTTGAATAGCTATATGTACCGCCTGCACTAAAACTTCCGGAAAATGTCAAAGTCATTCCCGGGTATTCAGCCGTACGGTCTGTGCCGTCGCTGGCAGAGATAAGGTTCCAGGTGCCAGCTTTTAATTTGTCCAGCTGTATCTCTTCTTCTGATTGTTCGGGATCGTCTCCACCTCCGCAATTGCTAAAAAATACCACTGCGCTAACAAGTAGAAGGAGGGAAAAAATTCTGCTTATAAGATTCATCATAATGATTTTAATATTGCGAATATGCTGCTAAAAATTTGCAAATCAAACTTGGTACCGTCGGACTTGGGTATAAAGCAAAAGTGCATTACGCTTAATATATCAGGAGAACGGGTTGTAACCTTTGACGTTGTATTTAACGGAACTATTTAGCGAATAATGGAGAGTTTTTAACCGGTGAAAAAAGCCATTTAACCGTTAATTTGGCTTGATTCTTCAAGGTCGGGTGCTTCCTGGGTATTTGTAATCGAGGATATTGATGGTATGGGCGTCCGATGGGTATTCACTGACTTGATTCGACGCTATAAAGACGGTGCATCCGGACGGCAATTGACTAAGTTGCGCATGATACCAGGCTGTGGCGTCAAGGTCCAAATTGGTGGTCGGTTCATCGAGAAATATCAAATCCGCTTGCGTGAAGAAAGCAAGTCCGAGCTTTACACGCTGTTTCATACCCGACGAAAAATTGGCTATGTGTTTATCTTTGGCATGCGTAAGTTCAAGTCGATCAAGAATCTCCTTTTCGCTCATTTGATTCCGGCTTGCCTTCAGTTTGAAATGAAACCTGAGATGCTCTGATAATGTAAATTCTTCAATTAAATCGAGGTAGGGTGTGGCAACGGTCAGATGTTTAAAAATCTCATCGATGGGTATTTCAATATTTTTTTGATGGTACTTTAACTCCCCTTTGCTCGGAGGCAACTGTCCCCATAAAACCTGAAGAAGGGTGGATTTACCGGAGCCATTTGGCCCTATCAATGCATAGACCCTCGCTCGTTGAAATGTATAATTAAGATCTCGGAAGATCCATTCACGGTTAAATCTTTTGCTGAGCCCACTAACGGTAATGACAGGATTTAAGGCGGAATTTTTTTCGTTGGGGAGCATGTATTCCGTAGTGTGTAGCGATTAGTTGAGACATTTGAACCAAGCTACTATTCCCGGCGCTGACTTGCAACTGTCTACATGGATGCAGGAAGGAACCTAATCATTCCCGCCGTATCCCTTCATTATTCCTCGCTCTGAGGTTCTGATAAATTCTACGATGTAGTCTTTCTCGGGGCTTGACGGAACTTCTTTCTCAACAATGTCAAGCGCTTTCGAGTTGTTCAATCCCTTTAAGAAAATATATCTATAGATCTCCTGGATCTCACTGATCTTTTCAGAAGCAAACCCACGCCTTCTCAAGCCAACGGTATTAATACCCGCATAAGTCAGCGGCTCACGGGCAGCCTTTGTAAAAGGGGGAACATCCTTGCGAACCAGGGAACCTCCCGATAACATGACGTGCGCACCTACTTTAACAAATTGGTGCAACGCACTGGCACCCCCGATAATCGCCCAATCGTCGATCGTTACGTGTCCGGCAACCTGAACGGTATTAACAAGGATACAATTGTTTCCAATAATACAATCATGAGCCACGTGGACATAAGCCATAAGCAGGCAATTTTTGCCGATCACTGTCTGGAACTTATCAGTTGTACCTCGGCTGATTGTCACAGCTTCACGGATCACGGAATTGTCACCGATAACGGTCTGGGTTTTCTCACCAGCGAATTTTAAATCTTGTGGGATAGAAGAAACCGAGGCACCCGGAAACACTTTCACATTTTTTCCTAAACGGGAGCCGTCCCAAATCACAGCATTGGGACCTATCCAGCAATCATCATCAATGATCACGTCCTTTTGGACGGTGGCGAATGGCTCAATGATAACGTTGTTACCGATTTGAGCATCAGGGTGTACGTTGGCTTGCGGAAATCTACTCATGAATCTTTTCGAACTATGCTAGCAGTCATGGTTCCTTCGCATACCAATGTATTACCCACATACGCACGTCCTGTCATCTTTGCAATCCCACGCTTGATCGGTGCGAGGAGGTCACATTGAATTACCAAGGTATCACCCGGAAGTACCATTTTTCTAAATCTGAAATTTTCTATTCCTAAAAAGTATGTCCAATAATTTTCCGGATCAGGAACGGTGTTCAATACCAGTATACCTCCAATCTGTGCCATAGCCTCAATTTGAAGTACCCCTGGCATTACTGGATTTCCTGGGAAATGCCCTTGAAAAAAATATTCGTTAGCCGTTACATTCTTTACACCAGAGACACTTTCATTGTCGAGATATATA
>DASQTN010000419.1:0-8872 GCA_035641895.1 Chryseolinea sp.
TCGTTTTTGTCGCGTGAAATGTTTGCTGGGGCTCCTTGTATAAGATGCAGGCTTCCCGCCGCACCAATTGTGAACCAGGTATGCTTTCCATCATGAAAGGGTTCAGGTATTTGTTTTAACCCCAAAATATTTTCGTAAAAGCTTGTACTCTTCTTCAAGTCGTTTACATACATCGCGATATGATTAAGTGATAGAGCCGGCACTTCTGAATTCGCGGATGATTGAGCGCTTCCGTATTGGTATGAAATCATAATCATAACAACAATTACAGATTGGAATACTGTTTTCATATTAAGGTTTGTTGATCGGGAAAATATAGGCATTAGTTGGGCAATTTGAACAAGTAATCTTATCAGCGGCGGCAGTAAAAGGCTAAGACTTTTAGTCGCTGTGAACGATTGGTTAACTACAGCCGAGCCGTGCCAGAAAGAGAAAAAACCATCCCAAAACTGCCCTCTTTTTTTTATTTTTTTTGCAATGTGGAGAGGATTCCACAGCCTTAACCCCGGAAACCGCTATCTCATCGAAAAATCGCAGGTTTTACCCTTTGGCATAAAATTTACCTTATCGGGGTGATGATGAACATCATTTGAGTCGGATGTATCCGTCATTGAAATAGGCCTCAACCACCTATTAGTTTTATGAAAAGATTGACTCAGCAATAAAAAGATAAACCAAATGACCCCATCTCTCAGACAAAGGCTTTTAATCACTGTTGGAATATTTGCCAGCTTATTAGCGAGTTTCAACATGTTTGCACAAAGCACCGCTTCGCAACCTGCGTCCGCGCCGCAATATGTGATCAACTCACAAGAGGATTATGCGCTAGTGGTCGAGTCAATCGAAGAATTAGCAGTTAAATTATATTACGCGCACCAGAAGTATCCCAAACTAGATTATTCACAAGTATATAATAATGACGGCTCGCTGATGGGTTTTACCGTAACTGGCGTTCCGCAATCAGGTGAAGCTGATAAAATTTCCGGTTTCTTAGTGGAATTGGAGCTGTTAGGAAATGCTGTCAATACAATGGACGCCGCTTATTTGCCCGCATCTAAAAATGAAAAGCTCAGCAGCAGGGTAAGTAGAAAGCAGGCTGAAAGTAATGTTCAGCCCGAAAGCGAGATCGTCGTGCACGCACAAATTGCCAATCCATACGATTTGATGGCTTCTAGCAAATAGAAGGTCTATACTCTTTAGTCAAGCGCTTGTGTAGTTACCCAATAACGGTACGCTACCAGCGCTTTGTCTATTTTAGAGAGTTTTGTTAGATCGCGCTTGCTGTATCGTGGAAGAACTACCTTGTTTATTCGAGCAAGCAACTTAAAAATGTTCTTTCGAAACATACCGGTCAAAATTAGTCACTCAATTTGGTAATAGGCGTCAGCAATACCTGCTTGAACTCCACTTCTGCACCTTCTGCCTGTAACGCGATCTGACCTTTTTGGGCAGTACAATCAAATCCTTGATTCACAAGTGTTCCATTTACCCAAACCTTTACGGAATTATTAAGGCATTCAATTCTAATATTGTTCCATTCTCCCAGCGGTTTCTCAGAACCATCCGTCAGATTTTTGATCCGTCTTAGTTTGTCTTCCGTTGTTCCCCAATCTTCCTTTGGACCACGCCTCTTTTCCATGTCCTGAACGCGGATGTCTTCCACTATGCACCAGAAATCACCGGCATTTTCATGCATTAACTGAACCTCAATGGATTTTGGAAACATATCGTACAGCGCGCGTGGCGTCGAGGCGTGCACCAAAATACCACAGTTGCCAGGCTTTCCAGCGAAGCGATATTGAACTTCAAGACGGTAATTCTGATAGACGGCATCTGTAATCAAATGTCCCTCTGGAGTTCCTAAACTCACCAGCAAACCATTTCGCACGATAAACGGAGTCTTAAGCGTGGCATCCTTGTCCATGTCGGGAACGTCAATATGCCACCCCGCTAAATCTTTACCATTAAAAAGACTTTTTGATTGACCCATTGCTGATGTAGACCAGGCGGCAACAATCATTATTAAGAAAAGAAATTTTTTCATAGCGCGAAATAATTGGATTGCTGAAGGTAATAAACTAAAGAATTATCAGGAAATGGGAATTCATTTCGTAGGAAACCGCCGTCGAAAAGTAGCTTTTCCTCTGATAAAAAAATATGCAACAGGGAGTGGAAATAGCCGCAAAAAAGAAAGGCCACTGTCTACCAGTGGCCTCTTGAAAAAATTGGCTTCAAATAAGGTTTAAAAAATTATTTCTGCGATTCAGGGTGTGCTTTGTCGAAAACAATGTTGTCGGTTATTCCATACATACCAACCAACAGGGTAGTAATAAGAATGAGTGAAAAGGTGCCCGGATAGGTCTCAACAACATTTTGAAATAAACAATAAACAGCTGCGAAGATCGAACTTGCAACGAGGATCAACGCCAGATACAATACAAGAGCAGGTTTCATAAGTTATATGTTTCCTCAGTTGCTTACAATATTATGCCACCGGGAACGATATCGCAGCAACGTCAGAAAAAGGGTTATTTGCGGCCACGTGTCCCAGAAATGGATCGAGAATTCTCAAATAGACCATCGAGGCCGACCTTGGGAAATAAAAAAGAGCGGAAGAAATTTTTCCGCTCTCGTGGATTCGCATAAGGTGATATTGTGAATATGCCGCTTAATGGTTGTTGTTGCTCATATAGCGATTGACGTAGTCATTTTTTGCTTTTCTTCTTATTGAAGTAATTATCCAATTGGATTATCAAGGCATGCGCCGTAAGGCCAAAGATGCACAGGCATGCAATAAGAAAGGCTATTCGAAACATAATGACTATAGTTTGAATGACGTGAAAATAACAAGGCTTTTCACTCTGCCACGATATCTACCCTTTCATGCCGTTTCTAGCCGAGGAGTATCCGTATATCTGATGTTATATCCGGAATGGAGATGTAATGAAACCACCTGTTTTGTTATTTTTTTATCTATAAACTAAAAAACGGGAGGAGTTTGATTAGGCAAATGATGGTAACAGGACGTTGATAACCCGTTATGCCGGTTTCTTCAGCAGAAACCTATGGTAGACTTTAGTACCATCCTTCAATTTATTATAGAATTTTGAGCCAACGACGCCGGCAAATTCACCAAATAATTTTTGCCATTTAGCGGGGAATAGCTTTTCTATCCGGGCTTTTTTAACGTCATCTTCGGCTTCAATCGCCTGAATCACATTACTGCTGATGTTAACTTCTTCGATCCACTGCAGTCCAGATTCTTTGAGTTGCTGACGCAGGACATTCATTTTTTCCGCATCGCGGAAGTCAACTAAGGCAAGGACACCGTCCGGCTTTAAAACCCTTTTTACTTCACTGATAAATTTTTCCACATCACCATAAGCATGACAGGATTCGACATTAAGTACAACATCAATGCTATTGTCGGGTAGAGGAATTGCTTCTGCGCTTCCTTGAATAAATTTTAGTTTAGGAAGCTGGTGAAGTTTGTTTGCCAGGTCAACGGCATTTTGAGCGAGGTCCATGCCGATATAGGAGGATGGCTTTAATGCGCTTGCGATATGCCTGGCTCCACCCCCGCGGCCACTGCCAACTTCCAGAACGGCTTTCCCGTCGATGTCTGTTTTGAGCGCCAGATAATGGTACATCTGCAAAGGGTATTTTTGAATTTTAGGGTCGTCGGGCAAGACGAGAGGGCTTTCATTTGTATTTGGCACGTAGCCATAATTCATAAACTGCCAATCTGCTGCAGGAACCCGCTTAGCTAAAATTTCGTAAGTTACTTTTGCGTTTAGACGTTTGAACCAAGCAAAGCGCTTGAGGGAAAAAATAATCAATCGAATCATTAATGAGGGATGTTTGAGGCCGCAAGATAATCAATCCCTGCGGCTAACGTTTGATGTAAAAGCGTGAAAATCATAGAAGTAAGATTTATTGAAAAATTGATTCCTCTGATTTCCGAATGGAAATCGGTTCAATAACTTCAAGCAGGCGGGGCTAGAAACTGGGCTGATCCTATGAAAAATATTATTGTCGCTGTAATCTTAACGTTTCTTTCTAATGACGTTGAATTAAATCTCGAAAAGCGCAAATCGACCGGCTATCATTTGTCACAAGCATTTCCAGCGTTGAAATTTGAGATGCCCGTAGAATTGATAAGTTCTTATGATAATTCCAATCGAATATTTGTCGTCGAACAGAAAGGTAGAATTATGTCTTTCCAGAATCAAGCTCATGTAAAAAAGGCTGCAGTATTCCTGGATATTGTAAAAAAGGTGGATAGTGGGGGTGAAAAAGGTTTGTTAGGTCTGGCCTTTCACCCCGATTTTACAAACACTGGATATTTTTACGTGAATTACACGCGCAGCAATCCGTTGGAAACGGTTATCTCGCGATTTAAGGTTGACCATCCTAACGCAGGATTGGCGAACGCTTCGACGGAAGAAATTTTGTTGCGTTTTTCGCAGCCTTTCTCAAATCATAACGGAGGAAAGATCGCTTTTGGCAAGGATGGATTTCTCTACATTTCCGTCGGTGATGGTGGTAGTGGAGGCGATCCACAGAATAACGGGCAGGACTTGAAATCACTTTTGGGAAAAATTTTGCGAATAGATGTCAACACTTCATCGGGCAAAAAAAAATATACTATACCAGCCGACAACCCATTTCGCGGAAACGACAAAGGATATCGCGAGGAGATCTTTGCCTATGGAATGCGTAACGCGTGGCGTTTTAATTTTGATGAAGAAACTGGCTGGCTATGGGCCGGAGACGTCGGTCAAAATGCTGTCGAAGAGATTGACATCATTGAAAAAGGCCGAAATTATGGATGGAGAATTATGGAAGGGGACGATTGTTTTAAGCCCCGCGATTGCCGACAAGAGAATTTGATTCTGCCGATCTGGAGTTATCGTCAGGGAAGCAGCACCGGCCAATCAGTGACCGGTGGCTTTGTTTGTCGTGACCGTGACCTCACTGGTCTATATGGGAAATATATTTATGGTGATTTTGTTTCAGGAAATATTTGGGCTTTGAGCTTTGCTGGAAAGAAGGCTGTTACGAACGAGCTTATCGTCAAACTGGATGATGGGTTATCTTCGTTCGGGGAAGATGATAAGAAAAATTTGTATGTATTAGGTTATAGCAGTGGTAAAATCTATCGAATCACTTTGTCGGAATAGAACTCGTTTTGTTTTAATTGGATTTAGTGTCCAAATTTAAGTCGCATTCACCTTAACCTCCCAATGCAATTATGTTAAAATCATACGCTCTCGTCACACTGCTCCTCATTCTTGGATGTGGCGCTCCAAAAGAAAGTAAAACGGACGATGGATGGATCAAGCTCTTCAACGGCAAAGATCTTAGTGACTGGATTGTAAAAGTGCATCATCACGATGCTGGTGTTAATTTTGGTAACACTTTTCGGGTGGAAGATGGAATGATTAAAGTACGATACGATGAATATGGAGATTTCAATGATCAATTTTCACATTTATATTATAAACAGCCCTTCTCTCATTTTCACCTGAAATTGGAATATCATTTTACCGGGGAGCTGCAAAAAGGCGCTCCAGAGTATACGTTGTTAAACAGTGGTGTTATGTTTCATTCACAAGATCCACGGGAAATGTTGAAAGAACAAAACTGGCCTATTTCGGTTGAGATGCAATTTCTCGCTGGCCTTGGTGACGGAAAACCACGTCCAACCGGAAACATGTGTTCACCTGGTACTGAGATCGTCTACCAGGGTAAGATGTACGATGGCCATTGCCTGGATTCCTCGTCTAAAACTTATGAAAAGGATGAGTGGGTCCGGGCCGAACTTATTGTGTTAGGAGATTCGCTCGTCACCCACATTATCAATGGTGACACAGTATTGCAATATAGTAAGCCCACCATGGGCGGTGGTGTCGTTCAAGGGTATGATAGTACAATTTGGCAAGAAGGTAAGCCATTGACATCGGGCTATATCGCATTACAAAGCGAAGGTCAGCCTATAGATTTCAGAAATATTGAATTGAAGGAACTGGAGAAGTAGCGATCCAAAGTCAAAGGGTTAGCTGGTCCCGCTTATTCGCTTCGGAGAGAATTTACCGGATTTGTCTTTGCCGCTTTCCAAGTTTCGTAGCTTACCGTCAACAAGGTTATCAGTAGTAATCCCAAGAGGCTTGCGCCAAAAATCACGAGACTGATCGGCGAACGGTAAGCAAAACCTGCAAGCCATTTGTCGGCCATGACATAGGCGACTGGAATTGCAACTAGGCAGGCCACAAGAAAAATTTTCAGGAAGACCAATAGGAACATTCCAATTACTTGCAGTACTTCTGCTCCCAGCACCTTTCGTATTCCCACTTCTTTTGTCTTTTGTTCCGCTGTGTACGATGCAAGCCCAAAGACTCCGAGCGCGGTAATAAGAATCGCAAGGACGGCAAAGCTTTTTGCCATGGAAGAAACTCTTGCCTCCGTTTCATACATGCGCGTAAATTCATCGCTCAAGAACCAGTAATCAAACCCTACGGCCGGAAATATTTCCTTCCATTTCTTTTCAATGAAAGCAATCTTTTCCTGGAATTTTCCGGGGGGTAGCTTTACATATGCTATGCGATCGATGAAGTGAACGCGAGGATTTAACAATAACGGCTCGATGGCCTGATGCATTGACCTGAACGGAAAATCTTTCACAACACCTATCACTTTGTACGAACGATTTTCACTGCCATTATTATTGTTTGCTTCCAGGATCGTGGTGCCCATGATTTTGTCCAGCGGTTGATTAAGTGCCTTCACCGCAGCTTCATTTAATATCACACTTGATGAATCGGCAACGTTTTTGACATCAAAATCACGGCCGGCAGTAAACTCCAGGGAATAAGTTTTTGGAAAATCAAACTCTACGTTCAATTGATTCCACTGGAAATTTTTATCCGATAATTCTGGAAACTTTACATTAGCTCCGATGTATCCGAAATAATTTAAGCGAGGCAAATGGTTTGCCATCGTAACATGTTCGATATCCTTGTCTTCCAACACAGCCTGCTTGAACGCGGCAAACTTTTCCTGGGGCGCTATGCCGCCATATCGAATTGATAACAGTTGGCTACCCTGTTGATTTAGCTTTGTATTTTGCATGTGTTCCATCTGTCGAATCACAATGAAGGTGGAAATAATTAAGATCAGGGATACAGTATATTGAATTGTCACCAAACTTTTGCGAAATAACTCGGCTCCCCTTCCTTTTATGATTTGGCCCTTTAGTACATCGACTGGCCTAAACGCAGACAGATAAATGGCTGGATAACTTCCGGAAAGGAAAGTCATGAATAGAACGACAAGCAAAATGATACCGATCATGTATGGATTGAGCAGCGAGATCAGTGTAAAGGTTTTATGGGCCAGTTGATTGAAAGGCTGCAGCAAAATCACGACAAGGATCAAAGCAATCAGGAGCGATCCCAGTGTCATGAGCATCGATTCATAAAAGAACTGTTTTGCTAATTCCGACCGTTTGCTCCCCAGAGATTTTCGTAGCCCGACTTCCTTCGCTCTTCGCGATGATCTTGCAGTTGCCAGGTTCATATAATTGATGCAAGCAATAAGTAAAATCAGAACGGCAACCGCGCTGAAAATAAAAAGGTATTTTCGATCACCCCTTGTGCTATTATTTTCCCAAAGATTTTTTTCATCGAAATGTAAGTCTGACATCTTCGTTAAAAAAGCAGACATTTTAAACCCGGCGGCTGACGTTGCCGAGTCAGACTGTATGAGGTGGTTGGCCTGTTCTTGTAAGTCGGCTTCGATCGCCTTCATGTCAGCCCCTGGTTTTAATACAAGATAGTTTTCAAAAAATTCGATACGATCCGCGAAGCGCGTACCTTCCATGTAGTTGGTAAAGTTTGGAACTACACTCCGGAACGCATTTACGTTGACCAGGTACTTTGGTTTGAAATGAGAATTAGAAGGAAAATCTTCATAGACACCTGTCACCATCACATCGATCTCACGGTTCTCGGTCGCAAATGGATGTTTGATTGAAATGATTTGTCCCAGCGGATCCTCACCATTAAATAGCCGCTCTGCTCCTGTCTCACTCAAGAGAATGGTATTATAGTCATCAAACATCTTGGCCTGATTACCTTTATTAAGGTGAAAATCGATTATCTCGTCAAAGCCAGGCTCAGCCCATTTGATCTCTTCGGTTAAAATAATTTTATCAGTCGGTTTGTGGTGAAGTGATGTCGGGTATCCTATGTAATCGACACGGGTAGCATTCACGACTTCGCTACGGGTTTCTTTTAAATGCTTTATCCAAAATCCCGGCGAAGTTGTGTTGTCAAACACCTGACCGTTTGAATTTGTAAATGTACATCCCACGCGATAGGTGTTGCTATAATGAGGATGCATCACATCATATTGTAACTCATCACTCACATAAAGGAAAATAAGAATTGCGCTGGCCAGTCCGAGAGCGAGGCCAAACATGTTGAGCAGAGAGAAAAGCTTTTGACGCTGAAAATTTCGCAGTGCGATGATCAGAAAATTACGAGTCATAAAACATAGGCTGGTGTATGACTAAGAACGAGACCCGATGTCGTAATTGTTATCACCCAAGCAGCAGGATTTTTTTTGAAGAAACGTACTTTGATTTTAGATTTACGATTGACGATTGTAGATTGGTTCGTTGTAGCAAAATCGTCAAGCGTGAAATAATTATGCGCAAGAGAGAAACCGCATACGACAAGTGTACAATCGTAAATCTACAAACTCAAACTGCCACGAAGACATCAAGGCTCAAAGATTCGCAAAGGTCCTAGCGCCTTAAAATCGTCTGCGGTTCTTTGTGGTCAACCTCTGTGAATCGTCGCGTAAAATG
>DASQTN010000420.1:0-3872 GCA_035641895.1 Chryseolinea sp.
GGATAAACATGGACAATTCTACTTCATGGAAATGAACACGCGGATACAGGTCGAGCATCCTATTACCGAAGAAGTTACTGACTACGATTTGATAAAAGAACAAATTAAGGTAGCCGCGGGAGTACCTATCTCGGGTACTAATTATTTTCCCAAGATGTTCGCCATGGAATGCCGGATCAATGCCGAAGACCCTGCGAACGGCTTCCGGCCGTCGCCCGGAAAAATCACAAATCTCCATATGCCTGGCGGTCATGGCGTGCGAATAGATAGTCATGTATACGCTGGATATACGATTCCCCCTAACTATGATTCTATGATTGCCAAACTCATCACGACCGGCCAATCCAGGGAGGAAGTTATCACGCGGATGAAAAGGGCATTGCAGGAGTTTGTGATCGAAGGAATTAAGACTACCATTCCTTTTCACATCAAACTCATGGATAATCCAATCTTCCGCTCCGGTAAATTCAACACAAAGTTTTTGGAAACCTCATTTGATTTTGCGTCGCTTTCAAAGTAACTTAAAACGGTTCAAAGTTTGAAGTTTGAAGTCCGAAGTTATCCATTACCCAAAGACCAGACGTTTTAAACTTCAAACAACGAAGGGATATCAACCCAAATGGGGTAGTGGAAAGTATTCCCTATGATCGATATTACGATCAGAAATTTACCTCGGCTTGATATAACAATGGAGTAACCATGCCGTTGAAAGGAAAGGACAAAAGTTTCATATTGGAAATTCGGATCGAATAAACTATAAACTCAACATCTTGAAAAGACGCGATTTTATTTACATTGGCGGACTGGGAGCAACGGCAGCGATGTTGCCCGGCATTCCACTCATGGGCAACGCTATTTCGCCTGAGCGTTCCCTCGAAAAGATTGATGTCTCGCTAAAAAAGAACATGGCTGATGTTGCCTTAAACGCGGCGCGGTCAAAAGGTGCTACCTATGCCGATGTTCGAATCGGAAGGTATCTAAACCAGTTTATTATAACCCGAGAAGACAAGGTTCAAAACATCGTGAACACGGAGTCATACGGTATGGGTATCCGCGTCATTGCGAATGGAGGGTGGGGATTTGCCGCTACCGACCGAATGGACAATGATAGCATTGCGAAAGCGGCTGAAGTTGCCGTTTCAATTGCTAAAGAAAATTCGAGATTACTGACAGAACCAGTTAGGCTTGCACCGCAAAAAGGATACGGTGAAGTTGCCTGGAAGGCGCCGATAGAGAAGAATGCTTTCGAAGTTCCGATAAAAGAAAAAGTTGATCTGCTGCTATCGGTAAATGACGCTGCTATGAAAGCGGGTGCCAACTTTATCAATAATAATTTGTTCATGGTTAATGAGCAGAAATATTTTGCATCAACAGATGGCTCTTACATTGATCAGGATGTTCATAGAATATACCCAACATTTTCTGTTACAAAGATTGATTCGGCTACCGGCAAGTTTGAAACCAGAGACTCATTAAGCGCCCCTGTGGGCATGGGGTTCGAATACCTTTATCCGCGCAGCGAAGATAAAATTCGAGGCATCACTACCTTGTATAAGACCCGATATGATATGCTGGAGGATGCAAAAGCAGCTGCCGAGCAAGCGGGTCAAAAGCTGAAGGCAAAGACGGTAGAACCGGGTAAATATGATTTAATTTTGGATCCCTCCCATTTATGGTTAACGATCCATGAATCTACAGGTCATCCCACAGAATTGGATCGCGTTCTTGGATACGAAGCAAATTTTGCTGGCACCAGCTTCTTAACGCTTGATAAATGGGAATCGAAAAAATTTACCTACGGCAACAAGCTCGTGAATATTTTCGCCGATAAGGATCAGCCTGGTACCCTCGGGGCCGTGGGATATGACGATGAAGGTGTCAAATGCGGCCGATGGGATATCATTAAGGATGGAGTGTTGGTTAACTATCAGGCCATACGCGATCAGGCGCATATTCTTGGATTACCGGCGTCACAAGGATGTTGTTACGCTGACAATTGGAGTAGTGTCCAGTTTCAACGGATGCCTAATGTGTCTTTAATGCCCGGTAAGGAAAAAAAATCCATCGATGACCTGATAAAAGGTGTTGAAAAAGGAATTTATATCATCGGGGATGGCTCGTTTTCAATCGATCAGCAGCGTTACAACTTTCAATTCGGAGGTCAGCTTTTTTATGAAATTAAGGATGGAAAAATTGCCGGAATGTTAAGGGATGTTGCCTACCAATCCAATACACAGGAATTTTGGAATTCATGCGCTGCAATCGCCGATGAGAGCGACTATCGTTTTGGAGGTTCATTTTTTGACGGGAAGGGTCAACCGATGCAAGTCAGTGCGGTATCTCATGGATCGTCAACCACCCGTTTCAACGGTGTCAACGTAATTAATACAGCAAGAAAATTGGGATAATATGGCCATACTCACAAAAGATGAAGCGCAGGCTTTGCTAAAGAAGATATTGAGTTATTCAAAAGCCGATGAATGCCAGGTAAACCTTTCAGGAACAAACGCAGGCAATATTCGGTACGCACGAAATTCTGTATCAACAAGCGGTTCAAGAAGCCAAACCAATATAGTCGTGGCATCGGCTTTTGGAAAAAAGTTAGGCGTTGCGTCTATTAATGAATTGGATGATGCATCCTTGGAAAAAGTCGTCAGGCGGTCGGAGGAACTTGCGCAGTTGGCGCCTGAAAATCCTGAGTATGTTCCGTTTCTCGGTCCCCAAACGTATAAGGATTCCATTGCTTTTGTTCCCGCCACCGCAGCCATAACGCCCAAGCTACGCGCGGATGCCGTAGCGCAGAGTTTACAGGTAGCAAAAGATTCGAAACTTATAGCCGCAGGATTCCTTCAAGATGCGAATGGGTTTGCAGCAATGATTAACTCTAAGGGATTGTTCGCTTATAACACAGCAACTAATGTGAATTTTTCGATCACAATGCGGACAGAGGATGGCAAAGGTTCCGGCTATGCCACGCGGGGTTATAACGATATAACAAAACTAGATACAGCGGCCGCTACAAAAATTGCTGCTGACAAGGGATTGAAATCTGCCACGGCGCAGGCGATAGAACCCGGAAAGTATACCGTTATCCTTGAACCCGCCGCAGCGGCGGTCCTCATTGAAAATATTTTCGGCGGTCTCGATGCCCGTCAGGCAGATGAGGGCAGAAGCTTTTTGAGTAAACCCGGCGGTAAAACACGTTTAGGGGAAAAGCTGGTAGATGAGCGGGTGACGATGTATTCTGATCCTTGGAATCCTGAACTACCGACAAGTCCATGGGCCGGCGATGGAAGACCTCATGAAAAAACCGTTTGGATCGAAAAAGGTGTAGTCAAAAATTTGACGTATTCCCGCTATTGGGCGCAGAAGAAAGGCGTAAAGGCAGTGCCAGCACCAAACGGCTTAATAATGGAAGGCGGCACTAAGTCGCTGGAGGACCTCATCAAAGGCACAAAAAAAGGAATTCTCGTAACACGATTATGGTATATCCGTAACGTTGACCCGCAGACACTTTTGTTAACCGGACTTACGCGTGATGGAACGTTCTATATTGAAAACGGTGTCATTAAATTTCCTATCAAGAATTTCCGATTTAATGAAAGTCCTGTGATCATGTTAAATAACCTTGAGGAGTTAGGAAAAGTCGAGCGAACTGTAAGCGTAGAATCCGACAATAATTATTTACTACCTCCAATGAAAATCAGGGACTTTACATTCACAAGTCTATCGGATGCCGTTTAATTTCGCTACGGGGTACGATAATCCGTGGCGCTTTCGGTGAATTCATCGTGATGAAATATCCCCATTCTTCTTAAAATTGAAAATCAACGGGGATATGTCTGACGTCAATAAATTTTTCTTCACACGGT
>DASQTN010000421.1:0-5776 GCA_035641895.1 Chryseolinea sp.
TTATCAAAGTGCTGATGACGTGGTACGTTCCGGTTTCCGACATACGGCATGGAGGAGAAGCGAAAGACGATGAAAAATGTGATGGAACCACCGACTGCTGCGCAACCTCATCTCAAATGGGAACACCAATCGCAGACGAAACGTACACCGCGGGGAAGTATAAACCCTGGTACAGTAGTAAATTTAAGAATGTAACGGATGCCGCAGACTACTGGAAGAAAAGTTATAAGGAACTTCACGATAAATCTAATTTGTTTACCGATGCTTTCTACAGCAACACACTGCCGCCGGAAGTAACGGAAGCCATAGCCGCCAATTTAACGATCTTAAAGTCTCCAACCGTGATGCGGCAGTTCGATGGACGTCTATGGAACTACGAAGGCTGTAGCGATGCCTGGGGGTGTTGCCATGGTTCCTGCACACACGTATGGAATTATGCGCAAGCCATTCCTCACCTGTTTCCGTTATTGGAGAGAACACTTCGCCATACTGAATTTTGCGAGAGCCAAAGTAAAAGCGGACATCAAACATTTCGCGCTGCGTTACCTATTCGACCGGTAGATCACGGCTTCTATGCCGCAGCGGATGGTCAGCTCGGCGGAATCATGAAAGTATATCGTGACTGGCGAATCTACGGCGACAATGAGTGGCTAAAGAAAATGTACCCCATGGTGAAAAAGAGTCTCGACTATTGCATTAGCACCTGGGATCCTAAAAATAAAGGCATCATAGAAGAACCGCATCACAACACCTACGACATCGAATTCTGGGGACCGGACGGAATGTGTACAAGTTTTTACCTGGGAGCTTTAAGTGCTATCGTGGAAATGGGCAAGAGCTTGAAAAAGTCAAAAGATGTGGGGGTCTATCAAAAGCTGCTGGATAAAGGAAAGAGCTTTATAGAAACTGAATTGTACAATGGAGAATATTTTTATCAAAAAATTCAGGTCGAGGGATTAAATGCACCCAACCCAATACAGGCCTCGGAAAAATCAATGGGTGGACATTACTCGGATGAGGCCCGCACGTTACTGGAAAAAGAAGGACCCAAATACCAATATGGTACGGGTTGTCTTTCCGATGGCGTGCTTGGTGCGTGGATGACGAAAGTTGCCGGGTTGAACGATCCTTTCGATTCGGGAAAAATTCAAAGCCACCTGACAGCCGTGCATAAGTACAATTTTAAGAATGACCTCAGTGAACACGCAAATCCTCAACGACCTTCATTCGCTCTCGGCAATGAAGGTGGCCTCCTGCTTTGCTCTTGGCCAAAAGGAGGTAAACTCTCTTTACCGTTTGTTTATAGCGATGAAGTCTGGACTGGAATTGAGTACCAGGTAGCATCACACCTAATCTTTGCAGGAAAGGTAAAAGAAGGGCTCGACATCGTGCGCGCATGCCGCGACCGTTATAACGGGAAAGTGCGTAATCCATTTAACGAATATGAATGCGGTCACTGGTACGCACGCGCGTTGTCCAGCTACGCATTGCTTCAGAGCTTTACCGGTGTCCGGTTTGATGCTGTTGACAACGTATTATATGTGGATTCGAAGATTGGCGATTTTACCTCATTTTTATCAACTGAAAATGGATTCGGTACCGTAAAACTAATTGGTGGGAAGGTTTCCCTTAATGTTGCATATGGGAATATCCCGGTAAAAAGGATTAACCTTTCTGGAAAAGTTTCATCTTACAAAGCATAATGAGTTGGTCTTTGCCTCTTTGCGGAAAATCTTGACGGACCTCATGTTAGGTGTTACGTGAAGGCCGTGAAGGTAAACCGCAAAGATGGCAAAGGTATGAACATCAAAATTGATTAGTCTCAATGAACGCCTTCTGACACGGACTCCCGAATAAACTGAATGAGATCTGTATTCAAGCGTTCTCTGTCAGTGTAAAACAATCCATGGGGCGCACCCTCATAAACGATATATTGACTGTCAGGGATTAATTTAGCAGAGTGATTTCCCGTTGATTCTATGGGAACAGTTTTGTCAGCATCCCCGTGAATGATTAACGTTGGGACGCCTATCGCACGCATATCTTGAAGGAATTCCGTGTAAGCAAAAGACCTTACACATTCTAGTGTTGCCCGCGGTGAGGCAATAGAACCCAACATCCTGAAATATTCCAACAAGGGTGTGCTTATAGGTTTATTTACCAAGTTGACACCGAAAAACATTTTTCCAAAAGAGTCCAGGAAGTTTATCCGATCTTCTTTGATATCAGACATCATTTCTTCGAATACAGACCCTTTCACACCGTGCGGATTATCGTCAGATTTCAACATATGAGGTGTAACAGACCCGATTAAAACCGCTTTGCTCACGCGGTCACCACCATGCCTGCCAAAATACCTTGCCACCTCTCCTCCTCCCATCGAGAAGCCCACCAATGTCACATCCTGAAGATCGAGGTCATCCAATAGCGCTTTGAGATCGTCGGCAAGGGTGTCATAATCGTATCCGTCATACGGTTTTGAAGATTTCCCAAAACCTCTTCGGTCATAAGCAATCACGCGAAACCCCGCGTCAACCAGGTCACTGACTTGGTACTCCCACATTTCGTGACTGAGGGGCCACCCGTGTATTAGGACAACAGGTTTACCATGACCCCAGTCTTCGTAATAGAGCTCCACACGCTTTGTGGATTGCTTGTCACTAACTTTTATGTAACCCATTTTTTAAAGATTGATTGTTGGATAACTACTTCATGCACGAATATAAATACCTAAGGAAATGTCGCGAGAAATATGCCAAACCATACTACCAGATTTTTCGAAGTGCCATTATTCAGAGACGCTACAAAAAACTATGCCATTTAATAGTGCTTTCGTAAATAATTAATTGGTATGCAATTTTTTAGCGTTGCTTCTTATTTATTTGAATGGAAGATGAATTGTGTCGCAAAATGCTCGCGCATCAAAACAACATTTTCTTGATTGCCCCCATTTTTTTCTGCGGTGTAAGCGGAATTGAGTACCGATCGCTGTGTATTTATATCCCCGACTTTGAGGAAACTCTTTCGTAGAGATTCTGTAGACGTTGTGACCTCTGAGTACGGACCTGTGCCGCGCCCTGTGATAAAATACCGGTATAAGGGGGAAAAGAACGACAAACAAACGATCTAAATTTCTGAATAAAAAACTTACGCTGTATGAATGATGCTTCCTTAAAAATATTTACAGCCGTTCTATTCATCCTGACACTAGAATGTTCAGCACAACTAAGTCAGCCGCTTGAAACGGGTAGGTATCTCGTAGGCTTTAAAGTCCTTCGAATCGCTAGTCCAAATCCAAATGGACTTGGCGATTCTGTACAACTTGTGTTAAATCTTTGGTATCCGGCTGAAAAAAAATCGGCAGATGAAATTCGATTGCTGGATTACGCCCACCTTCATTTAAGTACATTACCGGGTACAGAATATCGGACCGCCATTGAGGGGGAAACGCAAAATGTTAGATCTTTCATAAGGACAAATTTCGGAACTTTTAGTGAGGCGGATTGGAAGCGGGTCGAAGAACAACGTGCCTATGCGACGTTGGAGGCGCCATATTTTTCATCGAAATTCCCTTTGATTCTCGGTAGATTAAGAGCGTTCTCCACGACTTACACAAACGAGTACCTCGCCAGTCACGGATACGTTGTGTGTATGCTAAACGGCGTGGAAGATTTTCCACCGGACAATCGGCCAGCATACCATGGGCAGGTCACGCGGGAAATCGATTTCTATCATTACATTGAAAAATTTCTTACCGACTCGCTGAAAATTTCTAATGGTGTTAGCGGGTTGATGGGATTTAGCGGTGGAGGGTTTTCCCAATTCATTGCTCCCATGAATTCAAACGCTTTTCAGGCAGTTGCCTTACTTGAATCTGGAATTTTCTTAGATGGTGATTTATTTGAGATTGTCTCAGCCCATCCTTACTATCATCCCAACGAATTCAAGACTCCCTTACTCTTTCTTTACAACAAAAACCGGTTCGAAAAAAACGTTTCATCTGAAAGGTTTTTTGATCTAAACACACCAGAGAAATACTTGATACTGTTCAACGATTCAACGCAACATCATTGGGATTTTGCCACAGAAGGTACGATAGCTTCTCTCTTTCTTAATACTAGGACTGAAAAAGTCAGCACGAACCAGATTGATACCTTTAAAAAACTAAATGGCATCGTACTTAAATTTTTCAATCAATACCTAAAGCGCCAGAACGATCTGGGTCTAGTGAAGAACAAAGCTACTATTATCGAACCTAGTGACAATCCATGATTGTGCATTAAAGGCTCTTGCCAACATGCCTGACTTTGGCTTTGTATATTTTTACTAAACGTGCCTGTGAAAGTAGAGGCAGCGACGCGAACAACAGACAAACGCCTGCCACTATAAACGTGTTAGTAACCGTTGTAAAAAATCCGCCTGTGGAGTAAACAATCAGAATCAATATAACAGAAAATGGTAATGAGCATGCCAAAATATTCATAGCAAATTCAAGATCAAATATTCCTTTCTTGGCTGAATCCGATTTTCGTTCGAGTTCGCTGATGGATGCCATATGGGCAAACGGCCAAAAACTACAGGCACTTTGCGGGAACACCACAATTAACAAAACGATCGCGGGGTCCTGCACTGGTAACGTCAATAGTAATATACTGCTAAAGAGGAATGCAATTCCTGATCGAAAGAAAAGAAACGATAAAATAACCTTTGCCTGTTGGCGGGTCAGCTTCATTGAGATGCCAATAAACAAAAGGACAAGCGGCGTCATCATAACACTGAGCCTGTCAATATTCGTCGTAATAAATCCCGGAAGCGATTCAAAGTTCAGCCCTAGCGACAACATCACAATTGCTGTCACGATTACGAAGTTAACCGGCTCCTCTACGAGCGCCCTCACCAGATCCTTGAGCTTGGATTCGCCTCGGTCTTCGTTCGAAGCCTGGTTGCTTTTTAAGTACCACTTCATAGCAATCAGATACGCAATGATCAGCACGAAAATTTTATTCCCAATATCGGCTAACGCCGCCATCGCAAAAGGTAATTCTCCGCCAAACTCCAAGATAAATGGAAAGCATGACAGGCCTGGGGCCAGGGATGGTAATAACAAAATTGCTACCCTGTGCTGTGCGACCGGAACATTAAAAAGAGATTGGAGCGGAAGCTTGTCAATCAAGAGATACAAGATCAAGTTAAAACACCATACCAATAACGGTACGAAAATCATTGAGGGCTCAAATTCAATTTTCAGCAGGGCAATAAAAATGGTTGCGGGAAGCGCCAGACTCAAAATAATGGTTTTGATTCCTTCCTTTTGGTCCTTGTTCTTTATCTTATTCCGAAGCAAAAACCCGATCACAATCATCAACAATAAGGAGAGCGTTTTTACAATAGCAGAATTCATGTCAAGATTAAAAAGTTTGAGGTGTTATAAATTGAGATTGGTTGCAGGTGTACAGACGACGAACGAGGCCCCCTCCATGTCTGTACTTCCTGCAGCTTCGCGGAAGAAATTCCGCGAAAATAATTATGCGATTTGCACGAAGGCCTCTTCAAAGGCTTTCATCTCATCCATTAATCCTATACTAACACGACAATAATCTTTACCATTGAACTTCCAAAAGCGAACGCTTACACCCCTGTTCATCATTTCCTCAGTGAATTTCTTACCATCCATTTTAATCGGGAATAGGACGAAATTCGTTGAAGAGGGTATGTAATCATAACCTTGTTTCTTCAATATCTTATAGAGATATTCTTTTGACTCTGTAGTCTTCTT
>DASQTN010000422.1:0-2804 GCA_035641895.1 Chryseolinea sp.
GCGCATGACTAAACGGCCCATGCCCTACGTCATGAAGAAGAATCGCGATCTTGACTCCCTGGGCTTCCTGTGGTGTAATTTCAATTCCTTTCTCAACGAGTACAGTCACAGCGTTGCTTACCAGGTGGTATGCGCCCAATGAATGATGCAGGCGTGTATGAACAGCTCCGGGATATACCAGGTGAGCCATGGCCATCTGGTGAATGCGACGCAGGCGTTGGTAGTATGGATGAGCGATAATGCTAAAAATTAACTGGTCGTCAACGGTAATAAAGCCATAAACGGGGTCATTAATTATTTTTCGCAGAGACATTCGAAGCTGGAAAGTAGATTGTTCAGGTTACCTTCAAACCAGGGTGGTTGTTAAAAGAAGCACAAAGCTAAATAAAGCAACTTACCCTGTCTTTAAAAAATTAAATTTGTACGAATGGCTGGACGGGCCGTTTAACTTTTATCTAACAAGATTGGTAGGTTTATACACTTCTTTCACCGTTAAAAATTTTTCATGAGCATTTCAAAGATCCTTTGGGTAGATGACGAAATAGAGAGCCTTACCTCGCAAATTATGTTTCTCGAAAACAAGGGATATGAAGTGCAAACGAAGACAAATGGTTTTGATGCGGTTGAATATGTAAAGTCGCATATTGTGGATGTTGTTTTAATGGATGAAAGTATGCCAGGCATTACCGGCTTGCAAACCCTACAGCAGATCAAGGAAGTGAATAGTAATCTTCCCGTTGTTCTGATCACAAAAAATGAAGCGGAAAACCTGATGGATGAAGCGATCGGTTCGCAAATAAGTGATTACCTCATCAAGCCTGTTAATCCGAACCAGGTTTGGCTGAGCCTAAAAAAACTGATCGACAACAAAAGACTTGTAGCGGAGAAAACAACGTCAGCCTACCAGCAGGAATTCCGAAGCCTGTTTATGGCGCTGAGCAGCAATCCCAATTATACTGAATGGATGGAGATTTATAAGAAGCTCGTCTTCTGGGAATTGGAAATGGAGAAAAGCGATAGCCCGGAAATGCAGGAAGTATTTCAAACGCAAAAAACGGAAGCGAATACCGAGTTCTTTAAGTTCATCTCCCGCAATTATGCTTCCTGGATCGCTCCAAAAAGTGACGATAGTCCAATCATGAGTCACACTTTACTTAAGTATAAAGTATTCCCGCATCTTGAAAAAGGCACACCGTTGTTTTTTATCCTGATCGACAATCTTCGATACGATCAATGGAAAACCATTCAGCCGATTTTTGCTGAAAGCTTTAGGATACAGGAAGAGGAGACTTTTTATTCAATCCTTCCTACCGCAACCCAATACGCAAGGAATGCTATTTTTTCTGGATTATTGCCCGTCGATATAGAGCGCATGTTCCCGGTGCAATGGAAGAATGATGATGAAGAAGGTGGAAAAAATATGTTCGAAGAAGAATTTTTTAAGGCCAACCTTAAAAAGCTTGGCAAGGGTGATCTTAAATACTCCTACACCAAGATCACGAACAACCATGATGGACAGAAGCTTGTCGATAACATGCACAACTTTATGCAAAACGATATCAACGTGATTGTCTACAATTTCGTCGATATGCTCAGCCATGCAAGAACAGAAATGGAAGTGCTAAAGGAGCTTGCAGGTGATGAAACGAGTTATAGAAGTATTACCCAAAGTTGGTTCGAGCATTCTCCGTTGCACCAGGCTTTGAAAAAAATTGCTGATAAAAAAGTAACTGTAATTGTTGGTACCGATCACGGTAGTGTTCGGGTTAAAACTCCGGCTAAGGTAATTGGTGATAAGCAAACGACTGCTAACCTCCGGTACAAACATGGCCGCAATTTGAATTACGAAGCAAAGGATGTGCTTGCATTTAAAGATCCAAGGCAGGCCGGACTTCCAGTCCCAAACGTGAACTCCTCCTTTATTTTTGGGAAGGGGGATGTTTACCTTTGTTATCCTAATAACTACAACCATTTTGTAAATTACTACCGCAACACCTTCCAGCACGGAGGAGTTAGTCTCGAGGAAATGATTGTGCCTGTTGTGAGGATGACAAATAGATAATTAATAAAGATTAAGATTTACCCAGGCGGGTTATTTATCAACGTTTGTTGAAAACGATATTTTTTATTATTGGCGTTAAATGTGAAGTTGCACCGGTTTCTATAAATCCAGCCCTATAGTTGAGAGTATGAAGTTTACGCAAAACATATTAGACAAAATCGAAAAAATAGCGGAAGAGAGCGGTTACATCATCCGCTATGAGCGTGGCACTTTCCAAAGTGGCTACTGTATTCTGCAGGAGAAAAAAGTAATTGTCCTGAATAAGTTTTTCCAGGTTGAGGGCAGGATCAATACCCTGGTAGACCTTTTACCCCAATTGGAAATCAACTTCGATGCCCTTACACACGAGAGTCAAAAAATGTACGACGAAGTGATGGCCATTCAAAATGATAAATAGACTCATATACTTCGAGATTCTTATCCCAGTTAGTTCACCTCATCTCTGCCTTCTGCCCTAATCTGCCTATTTTTGTTCTGTGCAATGCCCGCCCATTACAATTACGTTTTTAGGAACCGGAACCAGTAGTGGTGTGCCGATGATTGCCTGTAGTTGCGCTGTTTGTACATCCGGCGACCTGAAAGACAAAAGACTTCGCAGTAGCATCCTTGTTCAGAGCGCTACCACCTCGTTTGTTGTGGACACTACACCTGATTTTCGCACCCAAATGCTCCGTGAAAATGTGCAAAAACTCGATGCCGTTCTTTTTACCCATCCGCATAAAGATCACATCGCCGGCCTCGA
>DASQTN010000423.1:0-3920 GCA_035641895.1 Chryseolinea sp.
CCAGCGCAAGCTGAAGATTGTTTCGCACTAACTTCCCATTCATGGTAAAGGTAAACGTGTTGACCCTGCTGTGATTTAGCTGATAAAACTGGGTCAGATTATATTGATACCGGTTGCCAGGATCATTTTGAATCGAATAAAAATTTACTTCGGCATTTTCGTTGACCACAGCCTCCGTCACAATGCTCGAAAAATGAT
Organism: Chryseolinea sp.; assembly: GCA_035641895.1. Classification (GTDB taxonomy): domain Bacteria; phylum Bacteroidota; class Bacteroidia; order Cytophagales; family Cyclobacteriaceae; genus Chryseolinea. The sequence goes on from DASQTN010000423.1 coordinate 199, forward strand.
TTCCCTTTCCAACGGAATCAAATTTTTCAACAAACGTGAATTTGCTGTTGCTTTCTGCTACAATAAGATTTCGGCTTACGCTTCTCACCTCCGATTCGGAGGTGTCATGGATATGATACACCATGATGGGCTTATCAACAACTTGATTGCTCTTGATATGAATAAGAATTCCATCTGTCCAGGCTGCTGTATTCCATGCGGTGAGGGAATCAGTCTTAAAGTCCGCATACTTGCCAAGGTGTTTAAGTACCAACGGATTTTTTTCTGCAGACGCTTCCTTTATTGATGTTATAGCAATCTCACTTTCGGGTGAAATAATGTTCGAATACTGTTTCGAAAAAAAACCGTTTACAAAAACAATTACGTTCGCGTCTATCTCAGGAATGAAAAATTCTTCAGGGTTAGTTTTTTTTTGCCTGGCAGCGGATTGAAAAGTAAAGTTTTTTTGAAGAGCGCGGGCGATGGGAGTGTCCTTATACTCTTCGGTTTTATTTTCAGGTAATCCAAGACGTTGAAAAATTTCCAATGCCTCTTTTCTCAATTCAGGGAAAGATATTTCCGACCTTAGGTCTTTTTCTATGAGCTGAGCGACTTCTGCAGTCAGGCTTTTCTCATTCAAATTTACATTCATGTGTTAATATTTTTTTCCTTACGGACACATGGAATACGCCATGCGTGATTATCATCCCTTTAGATGAACGCAGTACATGGCTATTTCATGCTCTTCGAACTTTAAGCCAGCGCTAACTCGTCTTTAATCCAATCATATCCCTTAGCCTCGAGCTCGAGAGCAAGTTCTTTTGTTCCTGATTTTACGATTTTTCCTTTGTACAAAACGTGGACAAAGTCAGGGATAATATAATCCAGCAGTCGCTGATAGTGGGTCACTACAATAACTGCGTTGGACTTATTTTTCAGTTTATTAACTCCGTTTGATACGATCTTCAAAGCATCGATGTCCAATCCGGAATCGGTTTCATCCAGTATGGCAAGTTTCGGCTCCAGCATCGCCATTTGAAAAATTTCATTTCGTTTTTTCTCACCGCCAGAAAAACCTTCGTTTAGCGAGCGATTCAAAAGAGATTGGTCCATCTCCACCAATTTCATTTTCTCTTTCATAACCTTAAGAAAGGAAACTGCATCTAGTGGCTGCTGACCGCGGTGAACGCGAATTTGATTCAAGGCCGTCTTCATGAAGTTAATCGTGCTGACGCCAGGAATTTCGACCGGATATTGAAAAGCCAAAAATAAACCTTCACGGGCTCGTTCTTCCGGATCCATTTCCAAAAGATTTTTGCCGAGAAATTCAGCCTGCCCTGTTATCACTTCGTATTCTTCCCGTCCGGCAAGTACGGATGCCAATGTACTTTTACCCGAACCATTAGGACCCATGATAGCATGTACTTCCCCTGGCTTGACTTCCAGGTTGATACCATTCAGGATTTGCTTATCATCGATTTTAGCTTGAAGATTTTTTATGCTTAACATATTCCTTTTTTCAAATGTAGAGTGATGAAATTAACCTACGCTTCCTTCCAGTGTAAGGGCGAGAAGCTTTTGCGCTTCAACGGCAAACTCCATCGGTAACTGATTGAGCACTTCTTTAGCGTAGCCATTCACGATCAAAGCAACTGCCGATTCTTCATCGATGCCTCGCTGCAGACAATAAAAGATCTGATCTTCTCCAATCTTGGAAGTGGTCGCCTCGTGCTCTATTCTCGCGGAATTATTCTCGACGTCAATATAAGGGAACGTATGTGCGCCACACTTGTCGCCCATCAGCAGTGAATCACATTGAGAGAAGTTCCTTGCATTTTCTGCACGCTTCATGATCTTCACTTGTCCGCGATAACTATTTTGGGAGTGCCCCGCGGAAATTCCTTTTGATACGATACGTGATTTAGTATTTTTTCCGATATGAATCATTTTTGTTCCCGTATCGGCTTGCTGGTAATTGTTCGTTACAGCTACTGAATAAAATTCACCCATTGAATTATCTCCCTTCAATATACAGGAAGGATATTTCCATGTTATTGCAGATCCGGTTTCTACCTGTGTCCAGGAAATCTTGGAACCATTTCCAAAACACAATCCGCGCTTAGTCACGAAGTTGTAAATGCCTCCTTTGCCCTCCTTATTCCCTGGGTACCAGTTTTGCACAGTGGAATATTTAACCTGCGCATCTTTCATGGCGTAGATTTCTACAACTGCTGCGTGAAGTTGGTTTTCATCGCGCATAGGAGCAGTGCACCCTTCCAGGTAACTGACAAATGATCCTTCGTCGGCGACGATCAGCGTTCTTTCAAATTGTCCGGTATTAGCTGCATTGATCCGGAAGTAAGTGGAAAGTTCCATCGGACACCGCACGCCTTTCGGAATATAGCAGAAAGATCCATCGGTAAATACCGCGGAATTCAGGGCTGCAAAATAATTATCATTTATAGGCACCACGGAACCCATGTATTTTTTCACGAGTTCAGGATGTTCTTTGACGGCTTCGCTAAAGGAGCAGAAAATAATTCCAAGTTCCGCCAATGTAGCTTTATAGGTGGTTGCAACTGAAACGCTGTCTATAACAGCATCGACTGCTACCCCTGTAAGGCGTTTTTGTTCTGTCAGTGATATTCCCAGCTTTTCGAACGTCTTGATTAATTCCGGATCAACATCCTCCAGATTTTTTGGCTGCACCTTTTGTTTGGGAGCGGAGTAGTATATCAAGTCCTGGTAATCAATGGGAGGGTAGGTGACATTGGGCCATTTAGGCTCAATCATTTTAGTCCATTGCCGATAAGCTTTGAGCCGCCATTCAAGAAGCCACTCGGGTTCAGCCTTTTTGGCCGAAATAAAACGAATAATTTCCTCATTAAGGCCTTTCGGAGCTGAGTCTGTCTCTATGTTTGTAGTCCAGCCATGCTCGTACTCCTTTGATGTTAACGCTTCAAGGACCTGATTATCTTTACTCATTTAAGCCTATTTAGACTGATTTTAAACAGTACAAAAGTAACACAAAATAAGTTTATAGTTGCGGCTTTAAGTTTAAAGTTCGCAACTGAATTTTTATGTAAGATTGAGGCTGCGGTCAAGGCTTTCTTCCAATGAAATCATTGTTTCTGTGCGCTCAATGCCCTCAACCTGCTGGATCTTGTCATGCAAGACCACCTTTAAATGATTGGTGTCCTTACAGTGGATTTTGGTAAACATGCTATAGTTTCCAGTGGTATAATGAATACTGGTAATCTCTGGAATTGCCTTAAGTTTTGCCATTACCTGATCATACAGAGCGCTTTTTTGGAGGAAGATTCCAATAAAGGCGGTAATGTCATATCCCAGTTTTGCATAGTTAACTTTTAGCGTTGTTTTCTCTACGATCCCTGCCTCTTCAAGCTTATTCATTCGCACGTGCACGGTTCCTCCTGATACGAAAGCCTTCTTTGCAACTTCGGTGTAGGGCTTTTTTGCATCCTGCATCAGGATCTCAAGAATCTTCAAGTCGATATTATCAACTTTATAATTTTCGGCCATATTAAAATTACGTTTTGACTATAATTCAAAAATATCAAAAAAAATTAAAAAATATACAATTATTGAATGATTTGTTGATTTAGCGGTCAGGTTATGCGTTACTTTGTTAAAGATTTTACAACGAGCCCGGATTCAAACGACAAGAATCAGCAAGTTATAAAATAAACACATTGTAGGGTGTTGAAACTTGGCAGACAAGC
>DASQTN010000424.1:0-3380 GCA_035641895.1 Chryseolinea sp.
GCTTGTCTGCAAAGTTATTTTCAAAGTAATCGAGTGTCGCAATGGCACCTATCCCTCTTGACGGAAGGTTTGCCATGGGAAGATCGGGAATAAATCTGCCCGGTGGGAGATTTTGTTGTCTATTGAAATGATGCTGTGCTATCTCAACAGCATAATTCAGAATTCCACTTAAATTTTCAAGATCCTTTTTTAATAGGCCGTCCATAGTTACAGAGTTTTCTTTGTTTTTAAATCGAACAAGTGCTTTGCATGTTCTTGCGCGTAAAGTCCCGTGGTACGTGAGCTAAAATTTACGTTTCTTCATCTCACTGGCGATTTGCCTTGAGCCTGGGTCGTTTCGTTTTTCCAGTTCGTGAATAATTTGTGTGTGATTTTTCTGATCCCTGTTCTGAGACAACTTGTAAGAAGCCTCAATGGATGTTATGCTGATTTCAAATCCGACCAAGCCTTGCATCGATTTGCGAACATAGTCGGGCGACATCTTCTCCATGGAAATGGGATTTGACGAGGATGTCTCGTATTTCTCCACCAAATGTTTTAGTGCCTGATAGAGCGCGTCTCCTTCCATGATGTGTATTTTTCCATAAACATGAGCCGCGATATAATTCCAGGTTGGAACGTTTTCATGGTCGTACCACGATGAAGAGATGTAGGCGTGCGGTCCGGAAAATATGACTAATACCTCGCAATCTGTTTCAAAATTTTTCCATTGCGGATTTGCTTTGGAGATATGGCCAAGAAGCTTCGATCCGTCCTTTGAAAATTCCAGCGGAATATGAGTAGCAATCATTTTTCCGGAAGAATGACTGATCAAAATTCCAAAACTATTTTGTTTGATGAATTCTTTGATTTCAGAATCATCGTTATTGTGTGCGTATTTAGGTACAAACATGGTCGGGCAATTTAAGGGTACGTTTCATGTCAGGGCTTTGGACGAATGCATCTCAATAACTATTGTTATTGGATAAAAGGATGGAAAGTATTTCATTGGTTCGTACGAGATGGTGATCGTCATGTTCAGCATCGAACCACGCGAGGTCTACTGGCGAGATCATAACTTTTAACCGGGGATGTAGTGACGTCTTTTCTAGCTCTGATGAACTTAGGGATTTATAACGTTTAATATTTCTTGTTCTGGAATCACGAAAGGCATTAAGCACTTCCCTGATCGGTAATTCATAATAAGGTTTAGGCTCAAACACTGCGGGTAACAACGGCGAAATACCAGCGATCATTTGATCGATACGGCTGTTTGCTATTTCGTCAACTTCAGCAAGATGGCCGATGTTCTCTTTGACGGACCATTTGTCATCGAGTCTGTTGGAAAGAATTTCCTCGCTAACATTTTTAACTTTGGCCTCTATTCGATGAATAGTTCCCTCGAGCCGTTCAATGTAAAACGGCAACATCCTTTTCGGTAATCCGAATGTAAAAACGCGCTCAAACCATTGCAGCCTTTCCATGTGGGAGTTTTTGAAATGTTTATGCCTGCCTAACGCAGGCAGATCCGAGGGGTTGAGGTTAAGCGACGTGCTTCGCTTCCACCTTTGATGTTGGTTTATGAGAGACCGGAAAGTTTACCGAGTTAGCGATAAAACACATGTTGTGCGCATCGTGATGAAGGGCATTCGCCTTTTCAATCATGCTGCTTTCTGCTACGGTGACTACTGGATTCAAGGTCACCTCCTCAAAGTGACCACCGCCGTCCGATCCTTCTTTTAAAACACCTGTAGCCTCGTCTGTATATTCTGTTACGACAACACCATTCACTGCGCAAAGATGAAGGTACCAGAGCATATGGCATGTCGAAAGAGTGCTCACAAATAAGTCTTCGGGAGTGTGTTTTGTCTTATCGCCGCGGAATGCAGCATCTGAGGATCCCGCAATATCCATTTTGTCTTGAATACGAATAATGTGCGATCGATCGTAGGATTTGTATTCAGACGTTCCCTGTCCGCGGTTTCCGGTCCATATTGTTTTCGTAACGTAACGATGAGATGCCATAGTCTAGTCTAACTTTTTTTTCATGAGTAAATCGGTTTGCAAATCGTTGCCGAGTAAAAACGGATGCGACCCAAATTTCTCAAAGCCCCATTTTTCGTAGAAGGCAATGGCCCTAGGGTTGTATTCCCAGACTCCCAGCCAAATATGTTTGTATCCGCGTTTGACAGCAATGTCAAGGCATGTTTGCATTAAAACTTTTCCAACACTCTTGCCCAGGTACTCGTGCAAACTATATATTCTTTCTATTTCAATACCATCCTCCCCGTTGAATTCACTTTTGTTTTTTTCTTCTTTCAATTTTGCGTAACCAACAACTGTTTGTCCATCCAAAACGAAAATAAAGGTTGAAACCGGATCCTTTAATTCTGATAATAACTGGCTTCGCGAAAATGCTTTCGAGATGTACAACGTCATGTCTTCTTTCGTGTTCGATTCGGCAAAAGTGTCGCGAAATGTTTTCACACTAATGTCTACCAAAGTGTCGATGTCATTCACAGTCGCCAGGCGTGTTGAATACGGCTGGAGTGCAGAACGGATATTTTTTACAAAAGAGGTCACGGCAAAATCTATACTATTCAAGTTTCAATTCCATTTTAATGTTGCTTCTTCTATACGGTCCGTCTACCGGTACTTCAACAAATCCGAGCTTTTTGTATAACGTCACTGCCGGTACCAGAACCGTATGAGAGTATAAAATAATTTTAGTAGCGCCCAGGCTTTTGGCTTTTGCAATTGCTTCCTCACCCAGCGCTTGGCCGACTTTTAGTCCGCGAAATTTTGAATCCACTGCCATCTTTGTGAATTCATAAGTAGTGGCGTCGACGAATTTTAATGCTACCGTTCCTGCAATTTCCTTATTACAAGTGGCAACGAGAATTTTTCCGCCCTTGCTGATAATGTATTCATCAGGACGTTGGAGCACTTCAAAATCTATCGGTTCCATCCAGAAATATTCTTCAATCCATTGCCGGTTGAATTTTTCAAACCAAGGCTGATGTTCAGGTTGGTATTCGATCATTTCGAGAACTACATTTTCCATGGGTTGTAATCGTTTTTTGATGATCTCAAGAATGCACCATCGATAATAAGCAATTTTACTCCATGTTCCGAGCGGGATCGATGTGGATTTGCCCCATCGCTTACTTCATAACTCATACCCTTTGTTAGTCTAAAAGCCCTTCCGTCCGCAAGCTCCGTAATCATTTCTCCCTCGAGGCAGTAGAGGATATGTCCGTGGTTACACCAGCCATTCGCCACGTAGTTATTTGAATATTCAACCACCCTAATTCGCAACGATCCGTGCTGAATGGTCTGCCAACGCGCAGTTCCCGTTTCGCCCCGATGTTCGGTTATAGGAACAGCGCTCCAATCAGTAG
>DASQTN010000425.1:0-4507 GCA_035641895.1 Chryseolinea sp.
ACAATGGTTCAATTCCAAATTTGTTTAGCAAAGAATGACTTCCAGTTCCTTCCTTCCGAACTGATAGCTGGCCAACTAATTAATAATCAATGCAAGAAACTGATATAAAAAAAACACCACTGACCTGCAGTGGCGCTTTCGTAAAATATAGCTTTGTGCTGTAAGCTTTCTGCTGTTAGCTCCTTATGCTACTTGCGCAGCTAGCTTTTGATTCAGAACTGATTTAGGCACGGCGCCAACTTGTTTATCAACGATTTGTCCACCTTTGAAAACCAAGAGTGTTGGAATATTACGAACACCAAAACGGGCGGTAACTGCAGGGTTATCATCTACATTCAATTTGCCAATGACAGCTTTACCTTCGTAGTCGTTCGCAAGTTCTTCAACTACAGGTCCGATCATTTTACAAGGTCCGCACCATTCTGCCCAAAAGTCCACAAGGACAGGTTTATCGGAGTTGATAATCTGATCAAAATTAGCGTCGTTAAGTTCGATTGCTTTTCCCATTGGCTTATTATTTAAATTTTATAGTATGAATTCATTTACCCAACGCAAAGGTATACCTTTTAGTTCATAATCTATAGTTCGCCTCAAAGCGACCCTTTGGCCCTTATCTCGCTGATATTAATGACTGGCGATATTATTTAAGTTCTACTTCTAGCGCTCCGGCTTTTTTCATCTGAATCGCCATATCATTGATTGGATTAACCCGGAATTTTCTAGCCAAAAGTTCCAGATTAATATTTTCCTTGTCATCCTGAATTTTTAGAAACAGGGGGCTGTTTCCTGCAAACGTTTGGCAAACGTCTTCGATCGCCGTAATCATCCCTTCAGTAAGGTCTACTGAATTTATTCGGAGTTGAACCCCTTTGCTACGTTTAACACCCAACTCATTCAAAAGGTCGACGTTTCTGATCTTGATCTCCACATTTTGCTGGCCCCACGTATTTTTTATTACCGCCCCTTCGACAAAGAGGAACCAACCGATGTTCATGAAATTCTTGAACTTTAAGTAGTCTTCTCCAAATAAGGTGAAAGTAAAATTACCGGTGTAATCCTCTAAAGTAAACTTACCAAATGGTTTTCCCGTTTTTGTTGTGCGATGTTCAACCCCTGATACAATACCACCTAGTTTTATTTCACGTCCAAGGATACTGTCAAGGTCTACTAATTCGCTGCAAGAAGTCTTACAAAAACCAGTCATTTCAAACTTGAAATTATCGAGTGGATGGCCTGAAATGTATATCCCTACGACTTCCTTTTCGAGGTTTAACTTTTCTATTTCGGTGAAAGGTTCAACGTAATCGATTTTCGGCTTTGGCATAACGATACCAGAACTACCACCGAATAGACTTACCTGTGCACTTTGCTCATCTTGTTGAGTCTTTGCGGCATACTTGATCGCCTTTTCGAGAAGGTTCACTTCACCATCCTTAGCAAATACATATTGCCTTCTATGAATACCGCTGAAACAGTCGAAGGCTCCTGACAAAGCCAGGCACTCAAAAGTCTTTTTAGTAACGCTTCGTTGTGTCAGCCTTTTCGCGAAATCAAAAATGTCCACAAACAACCCGTTGGCTTCTCTTTCCTGAATGATGGCTTCAACAGCTGCGTCACCAGCACCTTTTATAGCGCCTAATCCGAAACGAATTTCTCCATCTTTATTAACTGCGAAATAAATACCCGACTCATTAACGTGAGGTCCGAGCACCTTTATTCCCAGGCTCCGGCACTCTTCGATAAAGAAGGTTACATTTTCGAGATTGTTTTGTGAATGCGTCAACACCGCTGCCATGTATTCGGCTGGATAATTTGCCTTCAGGTATGCGGTATGATAGGCGATCAGCGAATAACAAGTGGAGTGTGATTTATTAAATGCATACTGAGCGAACGCTTCCCAGTCTGTCCAGATTTTTTCGCAAATTTCATGGGCATGGCCGTTCTTTTTACAACCCTCGATGAACTTGCCTTTCATCTTATCTAGCACAGCCTTTTGTTTTTTACCCATGGCCTTTCGAAGCACATCGGCATCGCCCTTGCTAAATCCAGCTAACTTCTGTGACAATAACATAACCTGCTCTTGATAAACAGTTATGCCATACGTTTCAGATAAAAATTCTTCTAATGCAGGTAAGTCATATTTGATTGGTTCGCGACCGTGTTTTCGATTGATGAACGCAGGGATGTATTCCATGGGCCCTGGTCTATATAATGCATTCATTGCTATCAGATCCTCGAACTTATCCGGTTTAAGCTGGCGCAAATATTTTTGCATCCCGACACTTTCAAATTGAAATGTTCCCGTGGTTTCGCCACGTTGAAAAAGTTGATAAGTTTTTACGTCATCGAGCGGAATTGCGTCAATATCAATTGATACTCCCTTGCCTTTTTTGATATTTTTTAAAGCCGTATTAATAATGGAAAGGGTGGTGAGACCCAAAAAATCCATCTTCAGCATACCCGCACTTTCAACAACACTGTTGTCGAATTGCGTTACCAGCATGTCCGAATCTTTAGCCGTAGAGACAGGAACGAACTTGGTCAGATCATCGGGAGTAATGATCACACCACAGGCATGAGTACCAGTATTTCGAACGGAGCCTTCGAGAATAACAGCCTGCTGTAGAACCTGTGCTTTTAAATCGTTTCCTTTTTTTATTTCTGCAAGCTCTTTTACTTCAGAGAAAGCAAGATCAAGAGATGTGCCTGGCCGTTCGGGAACCATCTTCGCGAGCAAGTTTGCGTCAGTTAATGGTAACTCCATAACCCTTGCACAATCGCGAATGGAAGATTTAGCCGCCATCGTTCCATAGGTTATTATTTGGGCTACCTGATTTTTGCCGTACTTGTCTATTACATATTTCAATACCTTGTCTCGACCTTCATCGTCAAAGTCGATGTCAATATCGGGAAGTGAGACGCGATCAGGATTGAGGAAACGTTCGAACAGCAAATCGTACTTGATCGGGTCAACGTTTGTGATTCCAATACTATAAGCAACAGCAGAACCCGCTGCTGATCCGCGTCCCGGTCCGACGGACACGCCAATTTCACGTGCCTTAGAAGTGAAGTCTTGAACGATGAGGAAGTATCCAGGATAACCGGTTTTCTGTATAGTATCTAATTCAAAATCCAGACGATCGCGAAGCGATTGTGAAATTTCTCCATATTTTTTCACCGCACCCTCATACGTCAGGTGGCGCAGGTATTCGTCCTCGGTGCTAAACTCTTTTGGAATATCAAATTTTGGAAGCACTACGTTTCGCTCTAACGTATAGCTCTCGATTTTATCGATGATTTCGCTGACGGTTTCAATTGCCTCAGGCAAGTCCCGAAAGATTGATTTCATTTCTTCCTGCGACTTGAAGTAATATTCTGAATTGGAAAGTCCAAATCGAGTGCCCCGGCCGTGACCGATCGGTGTAGACTTAAACTCTCCCTCTTTTATGCAAAGCAATACGTCATGGGCATTGGCTTCTTCCTTGTCGATGTAGAATGATTCATTTGCAGCAAAATATTTCACCCCATATTTTTTCGCAAAACGTAAAAGCGTTTCGTTTACGTGATCTTCTTCACGAATGCCATGACGATTTAATTCAACATAAAAGTCTTCTCCAAACAAAGAGTGCCACCATCTGAAAGCTTCCTCTGCCTGCTTTTCGCCAACACTTAAAATCAGGTAGGGTATCTCGCTTGTGAGTGAACCTGTCGTTGCGATAAGGTCTTGTTTAAACTCTTCGACTAGCGCTTTATCGATTCTTGGATGAATTCCGTATAGGCCTTCCGTGAATCCGTAAGAGCTAAGTTTCGCCAGATTATGATAGCCATTCTTATTTTTTGCCAGCAACACCTGTGTAAATCGTTTATCGGGGTTGTCCTTTGTGAACTTTAGTTTTTTTCTCTCGTCGGCGAGGTAAAATTCACAACCAACAATGGGCTTTATTTCGTGATTGAGGGCTTCACGAACAAACTTGAAAGCACCGTACATATTTCCCAGGTCGGTCAACGTCACGGCTGGCATTCCAAGCGCTTTGGCTTTCGTCACCATAGCCTTAATATCGGGAGTTGCCTGGAGTACTGAGAATTGCGAATGAGCATGAAGGTGTACAAATGGCTTATCCGTTAGAATCAAGTCTTGTTCTCCCAGTTTGTAGCCAGCTTCTTTTAATTTCTCACGTTTCGTCGAGTTAGCGGCTTCAAGATTTGGTTCTTCGTACACTATGTCTTCGAGAGGCGTTGCGTCAAAAGGTTTCACGACGTTCAGTTTCAGTAATCCGAAAAAACATCGTGCAGTTGCCGCCACATCGTACGATGCATCGTGTGCATCGCCAAAGTCCTTGTTAAAAACCTTCTTATGCAACTCGAGCAACGTAGGCATTTTTAATTTGCCACCAAGGCCGCCTGAAAGTTGACAGAAGTCGATTGATGAAATCCCGGTGTCGAGTTTATTTAATTTGAGTAAGAGTTCAGAATCGAAATTTCGACGGATAAACTCCGCTCCGATAAT
>DASQTN010000426.1:0-9996 GCA_035641895.1 Chryseolinea sp.
TCGTCGTCTTGTCCTTTGTACGTGATACGCCAAATCCTGCCACGGATTTTATCACGCTTAGGATGGTTGAGGGGCACCTCATAATGACCGATAATGCTGTTATAAAAATCAGCAAGATACAATGCGCCATCAGGTCCCAACTTAACGTCTACCGGACGAAACCATGGATCTTCACTTAGTACAAACTCTTCTTCAAGTTTTCCCACAGGCGAAGACCCTTTGAAAGAATAGGAGTTTCGGTATACCCGCGATGCCACGGCGTCGCCTATGTAAAAATTGCTTTGATACTCCTGGGGATATTTTGTGTCTGCATAGTAAGCAATACCAGCGAGAGCCGTAGCCTCCCTTTCCAATGGCTTCATGTCCGGAGCAAACCCCATGGCCTCTTCCTTACCCCATTGCGTGTAGTCGGCACCCCTAATCAACTGGTAAAGTGGCGAAGTATGGCAATCTGTTGAGTACAAATAACCGCGCTCGTCATAAGCCAACCCAAAAGGGTTGATTCGTCCATGCGTATAATGTTCGACACGACTTCCATCCGGCTGAAACCTAAACGTATTTCCCGAAATCATCTTTATCGAATCACCATCAGCACCAGCTACAGTTGAGCGATTTGTAAAACCGTGGCAAGCATGTATCCAGCCATCAAATCCACGCATGAAGTTATTCACCATTCCATGCGTATCGCGATGCTCGAACGGCCCTAATAAAACCTTTTTCGAGTCGGCCTTTCCGTCGCTGTTGTTATCCGTAAACCGATACACATTTGGAATACTATACGCCACAGCTCCGTCATTTATGGGAAGTATTCCGATCGGAATATTTAAGGTATCGCTAAAATGAGTAAACCTGTCAGCCCTTCCGTCATGATCGGTATCTTCAAGAATGGTGATCCGATCTGAGCCCTTTCCGGGTGATGCGGCGAAAGGGTATTCGAATGATTGCGTTACCCACATTCTGCCTTTTGCATCGAAAGTAATATTGATTGGCTTGCCGATATCCGGCTCTGATGCATACAATTCAATTTCAAACCCTGGGGGAAGTTTAAATCCCAATCGTTCTTCTTCAGGTGTTCGCGCTTCCGTTGACCTAATATGCTCATTGAATTTTTTTCCGCTGAACCGTAGGCTGTCCGCTTCACTGGTTTCTCTTTTTTCGTTAGTACACCCGACAAAAACTAATACCCAAACGAGATATATCAGATTTAAACTTTGGTTCACACGCATAAAAAAAGTTGAATTATTATTCTTTACTCTCAATATAGAAACGACACAAAATATTTAGCGATTCCTTTTCTTCAATTTGTTTTCAAATACATAAACGCCTTTTTTATTTGATATCACAATATCGAGTAGCCCATCTTTCGTAATATCTTCTACAATAAAATTAAGTCCTGCGCCTGAGTTATTGTCGATTTGATGTTCTTTCCACGATGGGTTCTTGCCTGGCGTAAATTCAAACCAAGCCAGTACCGCAGGGTCATGGGTACCAGGATCGGTTTGCGTATCGTTGTGCGCAAAAAATCGTTTCCCTGTGATGAGATCAGGATGACCGTCTTCGTTAAAGTCAATCAACACTGAGGAATGGGTTTGTGAAATTGATTTGCTGATCTCGTGACGTGTCCAGGAAATATTTCCTCCAGAGTCCTTCCCTTGTTCAAACCACCAAATACCATACTTATGAGCGGAGGCACTGATCACATCGTTTAGTCCATCGCCATTGAAATCGAACACGTGCATATGAGAACAATCCTCGCCCAAATCCGCAGCGTGAAAGGTCCAGTTCGCCTGAGTACCATCTTTGGGTGCTTGCCACCAACCAGATTTTATCACAATATCCTTATGTCCATCTTTATTGATGTCTCCCAAGCCAATGCCGTGCGAAAACCGGTCAGTACCGGGAGCGTCGATATCACTGATCGGAATTCGCTCCCAACTTGTTGACCCTTTTGCCGTCGGAGCTCGTAGCCATACGATTTGTTTTTTATTAGAATCAGCACATAGAATATCCTTCCTACCATCGCCATCAACATCTACAAAATTGGGAGATTCGTTACCTATTCCCACCGAATCGGATATGACATGCTTGTTCCAATGTCCGCCACCATTCTTGGGATTCTCATACCACATTCCAGCGGTACCCGGATATCCAACCACGATCTGATCTATCCATCCATCCAGATTTACATCCAGGCTGAAATTAAGAAAGGACTTACTATATTCTGAAGCAGGATTAAACGACTGACCACCTATTATTTCATGCTTTTTCCAATCTGGCGCTTCAAACCAATACGTTCCAGCCATCACATCGATCTTGCCATCCTTGTTCACATCGCCCACCGCTACACCTTCTGAGATGAACTCATTTGTTAATGTATGTTTTTTAAATTGCGAGGAAGTCTTCGTTTCTGCCTGGCTGTAACACATATCGGGTCCTACTGCCGATGCAAAAAGCATCGTCGATAACAGAACAATACCTTTGGCGCTTGTCTTATTCATATTCTAATTTTTTGCATGGATGCCAAAGCGTTTGACATTTTAAATTAAAACGCTTTTGGACTTTCCAATATAACAAATACTACTATGATCATTTCAAACATTTTATCCTTCTCTTCGACCTTCGGAAATACCCGTATGATAAACACGCACACTCTCCAACTTAAGACGCCTCTTTGGGTACAGAAACCTCTTTCTTCTAAACGGCGCATTTTGTATCCATATCAAATACCGTCTTATCCTACCAGCGACTCGCCATCAATACAAAGAGCGCCTGCGAGCCAATTTCACTTAGTATCAGACTGAAGCGCGTTTAGTCTAATAATTCTGCGCGGAAAAATAAATCTATTCTCCTTTGAGAATAACCTTTTACTGCGCATATGAAACATTTCACGCTCACTATTTTTTTTGGATCATTTTATTTTTTTGCCTTCACACAGCCATTACCAAATCCCGAAATCAATGCTGTAAAATCTGCCGGAAAAATTGAAATTGATGGCATTCTAGATGAAGCCGATTGGATCAATGCGAATGCCGTGAGTGGTTTTTGGACCAACTTCCCTGCAGACACAACTTTTGCAAAAGGCCAGACGGTTGTGAGAATGTTATTCGACGATCAATTTATCTATATCGGCGCACAGTGCAAAAATCCCGCACAGGTCCTGCGATACATAGCCTCCTCTTTGCGACGAGATTACCCATTCGATGAAAATGACGCATTTGGTGTAGTCTTAGATACTTATTCCGATCAAACAAATGGTTATGGTTTTTACATCAGTGCTTATGGCGTGCAGCGCGAGGAACAAATTTTCAGCGGTGCAACAACGGACGGAACCTGGGATGCGAAATGGTTTAGCGCTGTAAGCTATGATTCGACCAGTTGGAATGCAGAAATGGCGATACCATTTAAATATCTGCGTTACAATGAAAACCTCGCTCACTGGAACATCAACTTTGTTCGAAATGACATTGCCAGTAATGAGCGCTCTTCGTGGACGCATGTTCCTCGGAATTTCTCGTTACCTAACCTTGCCTATCATGGCAGAGTCGCCTATCCTCAAAAAATTGAAAGGCTTAAGAAAAATTACTCCATCATTCCTTCTATTACCTACTCCGCCAGTCAAACTGAGAAAGAAGACATCACCACAAATGCAAGACTGTCTCTGGATGCAAAAATATCCATCACCTCAGCGCTTAATCTGGATGTCACTATTAACCCAGACTTTTCGCAAGCTGAAGTCGATCAGGTCCAGCTCAACATAACACGTTTCGAGCTGGAGTTTCCTGAAAAAAGATTCTTTTTCATTGAAAACAGTGACTTGTTTTCCGAATTCGGTATTACGATGACTGGAACCTCTCCCATACGCCCATTCTATTCCAGAAGAATCGGATTGCAATACAATACAAACCTTGGGCTATACGAACAATCCCAATTGCTGGGAGGATTACGTTTAAGCGGAAAATTGAACAAAAATCTGCGTATAGGCCTAATGAGCGTGCAGACCGACGCCGTCGAAACTGAGGCCCAGGACAATTCCTCGGTTCATATTCCAGGTCAGAACTATTCCGTGCTTGCCCTGCAACAAAAAGTTTTCTCACGGTCCAACATCGGAATTATATTGGAAAACAGGCAGGGAATGAAACCTGATTCGATATCCGACTTTGCATTCGATAAAGAAAGTTACAACAGACTCGTCGGTGTTGAGTATAACCTGGCGTCGCCGGATAATACCTGGACAGGAAAAGCTTTCACAAACTTTTCGTGGGTAAATGATATTGACAAACCTGAAAACGCGCACGGTCTTTTGCTGTCGCGGAATACCGTCAAATCATCCGCCTATGTCGGCTATACTAGCGCCAGCGAATCCTTCAATCCAGATATGGGTTTTGTGCCAAGACGAAATTTTAAAAACTTCTACACAGAAATGGATATAAAGCTATATCCCAAAAATCCCGAAAGTAAATTCAACTTCATCGCTCCCATAGGTCACTTCGATATATACCTGGATTCCTTAGAAAGAAAAACTGATCACCAGTTACGGTACGGATTTCATATCACACTCAAGAATACATCTTACATGTACATACTCGGGTGGCACGAACATACAAAACTCACTGCGGACTTTAATCCGGCACAAGATGATGGACCTCCGCTCCCCGCGGGATCCGTTTACAACTATTCCGCTGGAAGCATTTACTATCAAACCGATTACAGAAAAAACAGGTTTGGATCCCTCTGGTTCAAGGCCGGCCAGTACTTCAATGGTACATTCGCACAATTCAGCATTAACTTCAATCAGAAAATTCAGCCTTGGGGAACCATCGGTCTAAATGTTGATGGGAATGTAATTGAATTACCTGATCCGTACTCAAGCAATACTATTTTCGCCATCGGTCCGAAAGCTGAAATCTCTTTTTCGCGTTCATTATTTGTGAACACGATCGTGCAATACAATAGCCAAAATAAAAATGTCGGTATTTATGCGCGCCTTCAGTGGAGATTCCGACCGCTATCCGATCTGTTTATTATTTACACTAACAACCATCAAACCGAACCCTGGTTGAGAAGAGATCAGGCGTTTACCGCCAAACTTGTCTATTGGTTATAAAATTTAGGTTAAGGCATTGTTCTGATTGAGTATCCTTAGTGCTTGTTGTTTATAATTTCTTCCTAAGGGTATCTCAATCTCACCCGCCCTTACCGTGTTAGCGGTAAACGAGGATACTTTCCCAACGGCCACAATAAACGATCGATGGATCCGTACGAATTCCTTTTCAGGAAGTTTCTGTTCCAGCACGCTGATCTTCTGGTAGGTAATAATTTGTCTGGAGGACGTTTTTACCTTTACATAATCGCGTAAACTTTCGATATACCAGATATCCCTAAGAAAAACTTTAATCATTTCCCGGTCTTCTCTTAGGAAAATGTATGCGTCGTAAAAAGACCTCACCACTGAATTTTCGTCTACCGTGGGTACACCTGATTGATAAATCTTTCCTACAGCACGGAGAAACCGGTCGAAAGTTATCGGCTTAATAAGATAATCAATAACATCCAGGTCAAAAGCCTCAGCCGCATACTCTCTATAAGCTGTAGTTAAAATTACCTTTGGTTTATCCTTTAGTGATTTTATCAAATCGATTCCCGTCAATTGTGGCATGTGGATGTCCAGAAAAATTAAATCGATCTGCTTTTGCTGGAGAATTGGAAAAGCTTCAAGCGCATTGGTACAGCTTTTTACCATCGTGAAGTTTTCCATTCGCGCTACATACGATTCAATAAGCTCTCTCGCCAGAGGCTCATCATCAATTATCAGGCATTTCATGCAGTGTAATGTTTCAAATGATTCAACTTCGAACTGTTAATCATTGAATTCGGAATGTTGATTTTCAACACCACAAGGTATGACTCATCCTCATCATGAATGTCAAGCTGATGACGATCTGGATAAATAAGTGACAATCTTTTTCTCACGTTTTGCAAGCCAATACCTGACACCACCTTCATTACGTTTGGCACCTCTGAAATTTTACTGTTCTCAACTTTAATTGTAAGAACATTATCATTTGACGAAATATCTATTCGTATCCACGAATGATTTATTTGCTTACTCACACCATGCTTAAAACAATTTTCAACAAAAGGTAAAATCATCAGCGGCGCAATCATAATTCCCTCGAGTTCAGTATAAACATTCAGACTAATATCGAGCCGCGATTCATAGCGTAACTTTTCCAGGGCAATATAATTTTCAATGTAATACAGTTCTTTTTTTAATGATACTTCCGGTTGATTACTATCATATAGCATGTAACTCATTAATTCCGAAAGTTTGTGCACCGTTTCCGGAGTACGCTTCGATTGATTAATCGCTAATGCATACAGGTTATTCAAGGTATTAAAAAGGAAATGAGGATTGATCTGTGATTTCAGAAGCTTGAGCTCCGATTCCAGTTTTTCCTTCTCCAACTGTTCAGATGCCAGCTGATGATTATACCAATGCTTACCCAGATGATAGGATGCAACAATTGCCACTACAGAATAGATCGAGAATATTGCAATCAGGATCTTTGGAAAATATAACACTGGCAATTGAAGGCCCTGAGGATAGAAAGTTGGGTAGACAGTATAGTAAGAAATTGTCCGCAGCATTACTCCAAATACCAACATCGATAAGATCAGAACAAAAACAAAAAGTGTATATTTTCTTGGTAAGAGTAATTTATCGATGATGTAATAGAGTGTGAAGTAGGCGGCTATAATCTTAATGGGAAGCTCGATGGAAGAAAATGCAAGACGTTCAATATACTCTCCATCAACCATTCCCCAGATAAAGGCTTCATAAATGAGACAACCTAGCCAAAAAAGAACATGGAGGCCAATCTTGTATCGGTTATTGGAATTTTTCTTAAACGTATTGCTTGGTGGAATCTTCATTTACATAAAGATCAGAATTTAACACTCATTAATATGTAAAATTTAGACAAACAGCATCATAAACGTACGAACAACATTAGGAATCATAGTATTATTACGAAACAACAGCACACACAGTTTGGCTTCTTCCCTATCTAAAATTCCTGGCCTCAGGAAAAATTTTTCCATCAATATTTTTCTCCTTTTTAGTGGAGGCGGGTGCACTTCTTTCGTCCGCCCTTGATAAGGCTGTCGAAGGAAAACCATCTTCGTTAGATCCAACCATTTGCCGCAGCAATTTCGATAAATTAAAACAGCGCTTAACGATAACGTGAATAACATCCCCTTCCCGCTGTAGCTTACCTTCAACCATCAACAGTTTTGCCTGGAGTATTTCCTTTCGATATTGGTCAAACAGTTTTTGGAAAACCACCAGGTTCGCGCATCCATCTTCATCTTCAATAGTAATAAAACAAATTCCACTGGCGGTTTCTGGCCTTTGCCTTACCAAAATAAGACCAGCAACTTTTACCAAATCACCATCCTTGGCTTTTTCCAATGCAGAAGTCGACAAAATGTGAAGCAAATCCAGCTGCTCCCGGATAAAACTCACCGGATGGGCCTTCAGGGACAATGATGTCGAAGCATAGTCATGCATGACATGCTCGGGCAATGACATTTGAGGAAGGTTTACTTTTTCTTCCTGACCACCGCTGGATTGTTTGCTGGAAAAAATAGCCGACGGCCTATCTTTGGTCGTTACTTCCCACAGTGCCTGACGACGATCCAAATCAATGGATCTAAATGCATCTGCATCCGCTAATCTTTCAAGCGCTGCTTCAGATAGTCCGATATCCCGTAAATCGTGGATGCTCTTGTACATTTTTTTTCTGCCGTCGATCAGTATCTTAATGTCATCTTCCCTTAAGCCTTTCACCTGCCTGAATCCCAGTCGAAGTACATAATACTTCCCTGATCCCGATAGCCCTCGGGATCCCTCAAGTCTGTTATCCCAATCTGAATAATTAACATCTACAGGGCGAACCTCAACGTCATGCTTACGGGCATCAATCACAATCTGTGCAGGCTGGTAAAATCCCATAGGCATACTGTTAAGCAAGGCACAAGCAAAGATTTCCGGATAATAACATTTGATCCATGAAGAAACATAAACCAGCAAGGCAAAGCTTACCGCATGGCTTTCAGGAAAGCCATAACTTCCAAACCCCTCAAGTTGTCTGAATACACGCTGAGCATATTCCAGGCTATAGCCATGATCTAACATACCATTGATCAGTTTCTTCTCAAAATGCGCAACTAGGCCCTTTGCTTTGAAGGTTGCCATGCTACGTCGTAATTCATCTGCCTCTGAGGCTGAAAATCCGGCAGCCACAATAGCGATTTTCATTGCTTGTTCCTGGAACAACGGAACGCCTAATGTTCTGCCTAAAATTTCTTCCAATTCTTTTGATGGATATACAATTGGTTCTTCGCCATTCCGGCGGCGAAGGTATGGATGCACCATATCACCTTGTATGGGACCGGGTCGAACAATGGCTACTTCTATTACAAGATCATAAAAACATTGTGGTTTCAACCTCGGCAGCATGGATTGCTGTGCGCGGCTCTCAATCTGAAACACACCTATGGTATCGGCACGACTCACCATGGCATAAACTTTGGGATCGTCCTGCGGAATGTTGGCTAACGTGAGATCAAGATCATAATGTTTTTTTGCCAGGTCAAAGGCTTTTCGAATACAGGTTAACATGCCGAGTGCCAGCACGTCGATTTTCAAAAAACCCAGTGCTTCAATGTCATCTTTATTCCATTCAATACAGGTGCGGTCTTCCATTCGCGCGTTTAAAATTGGACAAAGGTCGGAGAGCTTGCCTTCGGTAATAACAAATCCACCCGTATGTTGCCCTAGCTGTCGGGGGAATCCCATAAATTGAGATGTAAGCTGCAATACTTTACGAAGAGTAGGATCTTTAGGATTCAATCCATGTTCGGCAAGAGGCTTTCCTTCCAACCATTCATCCGTAAATTCCCACATAGAACCAGACAGTAGATTGATCGTATCAACAGAAAGGCCCATCGCTTTACCCACATCTCTTATTGCACCCTTATGATGCTGTTGTGTGACAGTGGCAACTATAGCCGCACGTTCTCGTCCATATTTACGATAGATATATTGGATCACCTCTTCACGACGTTCATGTTCAAAATCCACATCTATATCAGGCGGTTCGTTACGCGCTGAAGAAATAAAACGTTCAAAAAGCAAATCAAATTTTGAAGGATCAACAGAAGTAATCCCCAAGCAATAACATACAGTCGAGTTAGCTGCTGACCCGCGCCCCTGACAAAGAATACCTAGCTCACGCGCATATCGCACAAGATCATAGACAGTAAGAAAGTACTCTTCATATTTCATCTCCTCTATAAAGGCTAACTCATACTTAATATTGGCCTTTATCTTTTCTGGAATTTTTTCGCCAAAAAGTTTTTTTGCTCCTTCCCATGTCAAAAAAGTAAGCTCCTCCTGAGGATTTCGTCCGTCACTTGTAATCTCCTTTGGATACTGATATTTCAATTCATCCAGAGAAAATCTGCATGCTTCTGTGATTTCCTGAGTGTTTAATATTGCTTCCGGATGTTGTTTAAACAATCGTTCCATTTCATCCATTGGTTTCAGGTATCGTTCAGCATTCGGATACAACTTGAAACCTGCATTATGGATAGTACATTTCTCGCGAATGCAGGTAACAACATCTTGCAACTCGCGTCGTAACGGATTATGATAGTATACATCATTAGTAGCGACCATTGGAACTTTCAGCTGCTTGGACAATTGTTGAATACGAAACAATTGTTTGGCATCATCGCCATTATACATTCTGGAAGCGGATATATATAGATGTTCTCCAAAAACCTCACGGTATTCGTGTAAGGAATTTTTAAAGGAAAAATCGAAATCGAACAATTCATTTAATTCTAATGGAGGTACCAGGACAAATTTTGATCCTCGGGAATATTTGTATACATCAGCTTTATATAAATGGCATTCTCCTTTTTCAGCCC
>DASQTN010000427.1:0-4668 GCA_035641895.1 Chryseolinea sp.
CCAGCATCAAAGGAGATGTCGCTTTACACTATAGGCCAACGGACAAGTTGGAAATTTTATATAATTATCGCTTCGGAGGCGGTAGTTCGGTTTATCAGGGTTCACAGAAATATGCGTTGCGCGACTTTACCCAGCAATTCCATAAGGTTGAATTAAAAGGTAACAATTTTTTCCTTCGCGGATATATTACAGCAACGGATGCTGGAGACTCGTATAATATGGCTGCTTTAGGTGGAGTGTTGAATGAACGCATCAGCCCCACAGCATCGAAATGGGCGCCCGAATATGCGCAAACGTACATTTTGGCAAGACAAGGATTTGTGTCGGGCGTTCCTGCGGGAAATGAGCAGTTAGCACACCAGGCCGCAAGGGCATATGCAGATAGAAGCAGGCCATCGGTCGGATCTGCAGAATACCAGACTTTGTTGGAAGATGTTCGAAATTCCTACTTTCAACGCGATCCTGCAGGCGCTAAGTTTATAGACCACTCGAGATTATACCACGCAGAGTTTAATTACAACTTTGCCGATCGTATTCAGTTTGCTGAAATACAAATTGGAGGAAACTTCAGACAATACAGTTTATTTTCTGACGGCACAATCTTCAACGAAGATCCTGACGATGGCACTGACTTTCAAAGAATTAATATCAATGAGTACGGACTGTATACTCAAATTGGTAAGACCTTCGGAGATCTAAAGCTCACCGGTTCAATTCGCTACGATAAAAATGAAAACTTTGAAGGAAGGGTCACCCCACGGATTTCTGCGGTTTATACAGTAGCCGAGAATCATAATATTCGAGCGTCCTTTCAAACCGGATTTCGTAACCCTGATACACAGGCACAATACATTTTCTTCCCTGTGGGCACTAACACGCTGCTGGGTAGCACCGAAGATAATGCTGCACGATATGGGGTTCATCGAGGCGGCGCATATACCAGATCATCGTACGACGCATTCCTCGGCTCGGGTGGCAGATTGGCGGCTGACGGTACGCCCAACGGGGGAGATCCAAGCTTGTTAGTTGAAGATTATGTTGAGTATGTAGCGCCAGAGCGCTTAGTATCCTACGAAATTGGATACAAAGGCCTCCTTTCTGAAAACTTTATAATTGATCTAAATGCCTATTACACTTCCTACCAGGATTTCATTGGAGGCGATGATGTCGCTGCCAAATTTCAAACCGTTCATCAAGGAACAACATACGCCCCGGGTACTATTTATTCTCCGTATCGTAATTCTCCAGAGGACGTAACGTCAACAGGTGTTGGACTTGGACTGACCTACAATGTTGGAAAAGGCTATTCCATTATGGGTAATTATAACTACGCAACGTTTGACTCTGAGCAATCTGATGGCAGTACTTTCCGGGCGGGCTTTAACACACCGGAAAACAAATTTAATATCGGTATCGGAAACCGGAAGCTGACAAAAAATCTGGGCTTCAACGTCAACTTCCGCTGGCAGGATGAATTCTTATGGCAATCCGACTTTGGCGATTGGAACGTTCCCGAGTTTGGTGTATTTGACGCCATGATCAGCTACAGGATCACATCGATCAAAACCATCGCAAAGGTAGGCGCCTCGAATATCGGAGGTGGCGACTATCGTACTAACCTGGGCGGACCTTTCATTGGGCAACAGTATTATCTCTCCCTCACCTTTGATGAATTTTTCAAATAATTGAATCGAAGTATTATGAAAAATATAAAATACATCGTGCTCGCCGCTGCCATGGTCTTTGCCACCGCATGTGAACAAGAACTCATTGAAACGGTACCAGCAGATCCGGATATGACAAACCTCACGCCCGACCCCTGTACGGGCAGCGCTGGATCGGCAAACTTTACAAAGTTTATTGCCATCGGCAACTCTCTTGTGGCAGGTGTCCAGGGTGGCGCATTATTTGACGAAGGTCAGGCGAATTCATTGGCCCTAATCTTAAACACACAATTTGCATGTGTATCAGGCGGAAGCACTTTTGTGCAGCCTACTATTAACACGCCTCTCGGCTTTAACCTTTTTATCTCACCCAACCCAACGGCTGGTGGAACGGTCTTAGGACGCATGTTATTGCAGGGAACCCCTCCCCGGCCAACACCACAGGTATCAAATACGGGAGCAATCCCAAATCCTGCAGTTAATCCGGGGTTTATTTATACCGGCGCCAAAAGTGCTTTGAACAATTTCAGCTTCCCTGCGATCGTGTTAGGGCAATCGTTAATACCCCAAACCGGCAATTGGGCTGGTGCCGGGGTTGATCCCCGTTTCAATCCTTTCTATGGCAGACTTGCTTATCCTGGTACGGGAACGTCGACTATCATTGGAGATGCGGCCGCCGCTGGTGGCACGTTCTTCTTATTTTGGTTGGGACTTGACGACTTCTTTTTACACGCTGCCTATGGCGGCGATCCTACAAAAGCACCGCTTACACCAACGGGTCCGCTACCGACAGGTTTTGATGGCCAGTATGCAGCGGCGGTCGGGTCATTACTTGCTTCCAATCCTGAACTAAAAGGTGTAGTGGGCAATTTTCCTAACATTTTTGCAATGCCGCATTTCAGATCGGTGGTTTGGAATCCCATCCCCCTTGATGCTGCTACGGCTGCAGCCGTCACCGCCAGCCTGGCAAACAATTACAATGGTTTCTTAACCGCAATGGTTGGTGCTGGAATTATCACCGAACAAGAGAAGACGGCCAGGATATTAACCTATTTTGAAACCAACCCGACAGGCCCAAACAATTCGATTTTAATCTCAGACGAGACGCTTACTGATCTGTCGCCATATATGGCAGGGCCCGCCGCGGCCCTTCTTCCCTACGCAAGGGCGAGGCAAACGAAAAGCACAGATATCATTCCACTCAGCACCGGAACGATCTTGGGCACTACCGTCGGCGGTGACCCCACAAAAGTTAATGGCGTAACCGTACCGTTGGGAGATCAATACGCGCTCATTCCATCTGAAATTGTTGCTATAGAGACGGCACGCACTTCGTTTAATGCAACCGTTAAAGGTATGGCAGATGCCAACCCAACGAGGCTAGCCTTTGCCGACGTTAATAAAGCTTATTCGGATTTCGTAGCCGCACAAGCACTGGTCATGAATAACATAACTATTACGCCTCTTATTAATCCCCCAACGGGCATTTTCTCAGAAGATGGAATTCACCCCAATAGTCGCGGCTATGCGTATCTCTCTAATATTTTCATCGAAGCGATCAACACCAAGTTCGGTGCAAGCGTACCGTTGACTAATATCAGTAAGTATAAAGCTACCGGTTTACCAATTCCTTAAGCTGAAAGTGGAAAGTAGAAAGCAAAAAGCTTTGTTGTCGAAGTTTTTCCATTGACGTTAATTCTTAGCTTAGCGGAACTTTATTAATTAGTCACGCCAATTTTTTGATTCCATGACGAAGCATGATAATCCAGAAGCGAAAGTCTTTACGCTGAGAAATAGAAACGGTCTTGAAATGACCGTCACCAATTTTGGCGCGCGAGTCATTACATTGAAAGTACCCGATAAAAATGGAAAGATCGATGACATTGTGTTGGGGCACGACACAGCAAGAGATTACCTTACGGGTCACCCGCATTTCGGAGCGTTGGTAGGCAGGTACGCAAATAGAATTTCGAAAGGAAATTTATCAATAGATGGTAAGTTCTATCAATTACCAATTAATAACGGGCTTAATCATTTGCACGGTGGCGTCGGATTTTCGCATCGTCATTGGGAATTGACTCCCACGGAAGTGGAAGGTGAAACTGCATTGTTGCTTGAGTATACAAGTGCCGACGGAGAAGATGGGTATCCAGGTAATTTACAGGTGAGGCTAAACTTTATCCTATCTAACAACAATGAATGGATCATTGACTACAGGGCAACAACCGATCAACCAACCGTTGTAAATCTGACGCAGCATAATTTTTACAACCTGGCTGGGGAAGGCAATGGTGATATACTCAATCATGAATTGATGATCAATGCCGACCACATAACGCCAGTAGACAAAGGGTTAATTCCTGTGGGAGAGCTGAGAAAAGTTGAAGGCACGCCTTTCGATTTTAGAAAGCCCACTGCTATAGGCTTAAGAATAGACAGCGACGACGAACAACTGTCGTTTGGTAGAGGGTACGACCACAATTGGGTGCTCAATAAAAAAGGCAATGAGCTGTCACATGCGGCTACAGCCTATGATCCGAAGAGCAAAAGAACAATGGAAGTATGGACCACTCAACCGGGTATGCAGCTCTATACTGGCAATTTTTTAGATTCAACCGACAAAGGTAAGGGTGGAAAAACATATCCGTTTCGATCGGCATTTTGCTTGGAAACACAACATTTTCCTGATTCTCCCAATCATCCTGAATTTCCCTCCACTTTGTTATTGCCAGGCGATACGTATTACCAACAGACCGTGTTTAAATTCGGAGTAAGTTAAGTCACGTTCCAAAAAATGCACTTGGTTAGAGGGCGCATTAGCCACTAAGTCACTAGGACACTAAGTTTCACAAAGAATACAGGACCAAACTTTGTGAACCTTCGTGTTTTTGGGGCTTCGTGGAAAAAATTTCGTAGTATAAAAATTTCGTATTTTAATTTTTTTAGCGCGGAGGAAAATGCCGAGTTAAAAAATGAGGTGCGCGGAGAGTTGTATTGTTCTCTG
>DASQTN010000428.1:0-2965 GCA_035641895.1 Chryseolinea sp.
CAGTGGATTTTGGTAAACATGCTATAGTTTACCGTGGTATAATGAATGCTGGTAATCTCTGGAATTGCCTTAAGTTTCGCCATTACCTGGTCATACAGGGCGCTTTTTTGAAGAAAGATTCCTATAAAGGCAGTAATGTCATAACCAAGCTTCGCATAGTTAACCTTCAGCGTTGTTTTCTCAACGATTCCCGCCTCTTCAAGCTTGTTCATTCGCACGTGCACTGTTCCTCCCGATACGAAAGCCTTCTTTGCAACTTCGGTGTAGGGCTTTTTTGCATCCTGCATCAGGATCTCAAGAATCTTTAAGTCGATATTATCAACTTTATAATTTTCGGCCATATTAAAATTCCGTTTTGACTATAATTCAAAAATATGAAAAAAAATTAAAAAATATACAATTATTGAATGATTTGTTGATTTAGCGACTAGGTTATGCGTTACTTTGTTAAAGATTTTACAACGAGCCCAGATTCAAACAGTAAGAATCAGCAAGTTATAAAATAAACACATTGTAGGGTGTTGAAACTTGGCAGACAAGCCCTCCGGTCTCGGGGGTGGAGAACACGGGATAAAGTCCAGCCTTTGGCGACCTAACTGCTCCGTGGAGGTTCGATCCCTCCCTCTACAGCAAACACACACACACGCACACCATAACATTGTAGGGTGTTGAAATTGGCAGACATGCCCTCCGGTCTCGAGGGTGGAGTAAAGGAATAAAGTAAAGCACCCTGATCCTGTTTAATTCGCAAATAGGATCAGGTTTCTTAACCTAACCTCTCCGTGAAGGTTCGACTCCTTCCTCTACAGCTAAGCTCAGTTTAGGTTAATGAGTTATTCGGAGCTGCCCATCTTGATAAATTCAAGATGGGTTTTTTTTTGCCTGCACGGCTCTGAACTATTGATTTGATGGCAAACAATCGTTTGCTTTATATATTCACTTTCACCTTTTTTACTTTATGAAGGATTTTATCTGGTTCAAGAAGTATCCTAAAAATGTCGCGCACGAGATTCAAATAAATGAATATCCAAACTTGGTGCAGCTTTTTGATGAAAGCTGCAAAAAATTCAAAGACCAGGTAGCTTACGAGAACATGGGGGTAAAACTCACCTACACTCAGGTCGATACACTTTCTAATCATTTTGCGGCCTTCCTGCAAAAAGACCTGGGACTAAAAAAGGGCGAGCGCATCGCAATACAAATGCCCAACCTGCTGCAATTTCCAATCGTATTTATAGGCGCTATAAAAGCGGGTTTGATCGTCGTCAACACGAACCCACTTTACACAGCACGCGAGATGGAGTATCAGTTTAAGGATTCAAGCATCTCAGCGATAGTAATCGTGGCCAATTTTTGTTTCAACCTGGAGAAAGTATTGGCCAACACACCGATCAAGCATATCATCATTACCGAACTCGGCGACATGCTCGGTTCGGTGAAAGGAGCTTTAGTGAATTTTGTGGTGAAGAAAATAAAAAAGATGGTGCCTGCCTATCAGATACCACAAGCGCTGAAGTTCAAAGACGTGATGAAAAAAGGGTCGTCTCTTGATTTGACAAAGCCTGCAATCGCGCCTGAAGATATTGCGGTACTTCAATATACCGGAGGGACTACTGGCGTTTCGAAAGGAGCTCAACTGTCGCATTCCAATATCGTTACACACAACTCCATGATAAAGCAGTGGTTTATTCCTTATATGAATACGAACGGTGGGAATGCGATCGTAACGGCAATACCCATGTATCATATCTTCGCGTTGACTGTAAACGGCGTGCTCATGTTCAATACCGGCGTAAAAAATATACTGATCACGAATGCGCGCGATATCAAAGGGTTTGTCAAAGAATTAAAAAAACACAGGTTCACCATATTGACAGGAGTGAATACACTGTTCAATGGTCTGCTCAATAATCCGGATTTTAAA
The DNA here is from genome assembly GCA_035641895.1 of Chryseolinea sp. GTDB lineage: Bacteria > Bacteroidota > Bacteroidia > Cytophagales > Cyclobacteriaceae > Chryseolinea. The sequence goes on from DASQTN010000428.1 coordinate 1,925, forward strand.
GACGTCGATTTTTCCGCTTTACACGGGGCAGTTGGTGGAGGCATGGCCGTGCAGGATGCTGTCGCTGACCGATGGTTACAGGTTACAGGCAAGCCCCTTGTCGAGGGTTACGGACTGAGTGAAACGTCGCCGGTGTTGTGCTGTAATCCGTTGGATGGTACGCACAAAAAAGGGACTATCGGCTTGCCGATGCCCAATACAGAAGTTGCAATTTTTGATGATCATGGAAATCAGTTGCCACAAGGAGAAACCGGGGAGATTTGCGCGCGTGGCCCACAAGTTATGTCCGGTTACTGGAAGCAAGATAATGAAGGTGTATTTTTTCCAGGTGGATGGTTTCGTACGGGAGATATAGGACTGATGGAGTCAGATGGTTTTTTCAAAATTGTTGACCGGAAGAAAGACATGATCAAGGTTTCAGGATTTAATGTTTTTCCTAATGAGATTGAAAATGTCATCGCTTCGTTTCCCAAGGTTAAAGAGGTTGCTGCGATTGGTGTACCGGATGCCAAGTCAGGAGAAGTGATAAAAATTTTCGTCGTTAAAAAAGATCCAAGCCTGTCAGAACAGGAACTGAAAAAATATTGTCATGAAAATCTTACCAACTATAAGGTGCCCAAACACATTGAATTTCGAAATGATTTACCGAAAAGCAACGTAGGTAAGATATTACGTCGGGTGCTCAAAGAAGAGCAGGCTGGAGTTCTGGCAAAGTAAGTACCTTGCATCGACAATCAGTAAAATTTAATGCGTTGAGCTATGATGGGTTTTTTTGAACATCAATACCTTTCCTATAAGAAAAATCACATTAAAAATCTTTTAGCGCTGGCAAAGGCCGATGGCCATATGCATCCTAAAGAAGAAGCGCTTTTATATAAGATAGCTGGTAAGTACGGATTAAAAGACCGGCAGGTAAAGCTTCTTGTTGATGCGGATGAAAAGTTTTCCGTCAACGTGCCAGACAATCACAACGACCGCATGAATTTGCTCTATGACCTCATCCTGATGGTATATGCTGATGATGTAATAGATCCGCACGAA
>DASQTN010000429.1:0-5922 GCA_035641895.1 Chryseolinea sp.
TCTTTGTTTTGGAAATTTCAAGGGAAGGCCCATTGGCTATCGAAGTATTGCGCCGATGCTTCCCGAATTTCTTAACCTGAAAGTTGATGAGGTTCATGTTGAGATGGCCAACCGTGAGTTTGCTGAGGTCGAATTGTTGAAAGAATTTTCTGACAGAATGGATGTCGCCGTGGGGATTATCGACGTAAAAAATTATTACATCGAAACGGTCGACGATGTGGTAAGAAGAATAGAGAAATGTTTGGCATATGTTCCTGCGGAAAAGTTAGCTATCGCGCCCGACTGTGGACTTAGCCAGACGGCGCGCTGGGCTTCAAGGCAAAAGCTGATCAATATGGTCAAGGGTGCAAAGCAGGTACGCGACAGCCTTAAGTAAAAGAATGGAACGCGAATCGATTCTTAAATTCACTAATCAACCATCATGGGCGCCATGTTAGTCCAACCGGTTTGCAAAGGAGTGGAATTGCAGCAGCAAATTAAGGATGCCAGGAAGTCAGGCTCCATGGACTCTTTTGATGTTTGGTGGCTTGGCCAAAGTGGTTTCCTTATCCAATGGAATCACAAATGCCTTTTGTTTGATCCATACCTTTCCGATTCGCTGACAAAAAAATATGCCGCGACACAAAAACCTCATGTAAGAATGAGTGAGCTGGTAATCGAACCTCAGCTCCTGGATTGTATTGACATCGTCACGTCCAGTCATAACCACACCGATCATCTCGATGCGGAGACGCTGATTCCAATCTTGCAATTGAATCCCGACGCTGCTTTTATAATACCTGAAGCTAACCGGAGCTTTGTCGCTGACCGTGTAAAGTGTGATCACAGATTTCCAGTTGGACTAAATGATGGTGAAAAGAAAGAAGTTAACGGATTTACTTTTCATGGCGTGCCAGCAGCGCACAATACCATTGAACGCGACGAACACGGTCGTTGTAAATTTATGGGCTACGTCGTTCAATTTGGGGAATTCAAAGTTTACCATAGTGGTGACACACTGTGGTACCCCGATATTGTGCAATGGCTGAAACCCTTCGATGTGGATATTGCTTTTTTGCCCATTAATGGCAATGACCCTTCGCGCGGTGTCGCCGGAAATCTTAATGGTGAAGAAGCGGCTCGACTAGGTACCGAGATCCATGCCCGCCTTGTAATCCCGCATCACTACGATCTTTTTGCATTTAACACAGCTGACCCTTCTCATTTTGCAAAGGAGTCGCAACGGTACGGCCAGCCTTACAAAGTTTTACAACTTGGTGAAAAGTGGATTGTGCAAAAACCATAGGTTGCTCCAATTCTTGCTTTTTCTTGGACTTTGTTACTCGAACACGGTGTTCAGAAAGGATTGTATACGGTTCAGGCTGTCACAGAACTAAAAAAAAGCCCGGCAACAACGGCCAGGCTTTTTAAATCCAGATCTCTCTTAATTAATGCTTGATCACTTCCATATTGAGGGTATTGTTATTCCCCGCAGGTGGCGTTAAAAATCCCCGGACAATAATTGTATAAAATCTGCCCTCGTCCAGGTCAATATCTGAAACCGAAAGCAATTCATCGGTTGCTCCGACTGATTTTACACCAAAAGAAGAAGTACTTGCGTCTACTTCACTAAAGGCGGACGGATTCTTAAACGCCTGATTGGAAAATATCGGGGAAGAATTTTCCGCCGCAGTAACGTCTAATGCCGGTGCATCCGGCGAAAGGTTTATAAACCTCACTTTGGCATTTCCTGCAGCTGGCGAATCGGCGCTGTCGCGCAATGTCAGCGTTTCAACCTTAGATAAATTATTGACAATGAATACAGAATAGAATCCACCGTCGACAAAATTCACCGTAGTGTCGATCAACGCATTTGTCGCGTTGAAGGAATTGACCTTGAAATTCCGGTTGCCCGTGTAAAAATTCAAATAACCGGTGTAATCCGTAAACTCCAACCGGTTCACGGGACGGCCATCGACCAAAACATCCAGAGATGGCGCATCGGGAGACTCGTGGTAAATTGAAACATATGCCACCGGTAGTGGATCAGTTGCTTGATCGTCATCATCCAAACAGGAAGTAAGCAGCAGCACAAGGGCGGCAATACAAATCATCGATGCTAGCTTGCTCCAATAAGTTTTCAAAAAATTTTCTCGCATAGTTAATAGTGATTAATTTTTGCACAAATAATTATCATTCGTTATACAAAAATTTTAACGCATTAATTCGTAGAATCTTGCAGAAAAAAACTTTTTTGGAATGGCTATACGTTGATTGAAAATAATTCGTTTTAAGGAATTTTTTGCTTTCTTAAAAAGCTGTCAACTGAAGAGTGCCAGCTGCAGGCTTGGTCTTTTTATTTTGGCGCGTAACGGACGGACGGCATACCCGGACACGTTGTCAATGTCATAGACAGCAGTCTCCTCAAACCGTGAAGCAATTACAATTTCTGTCGTCCCGGCATAGGGGCGGAAAAGATTTTGTACAATCTCAGGCCGATTATTATTTTGGGAAAGATGGGAAAGAAACAAATGACTCAGGAATGGTGCTTTGTGCTCCTGGAAAAGTTTTAACGCTTCCATGTTGGATAGGTGACCATGGCCGCCACGAATCCGGGTTTTCAAAGAATACGGGTACCTCCCTTCGTCCAACATAACTTCGTCATAGTTTGCCTCCAGAAAAGCTGCGTGACATTGGCGGAAATGATGGATCACGTGTTTGCAAGCACGGCCGATATCGGTAAAAATTCCGACGTTGATTCGATTGCAGGAAACAAAGAAGCTGTGTGGATCGCACGCATCATGGAACTTAGGGAAAGCGGTCACAGAAAGACTTCCTATAGTCACAGGCAGGTAAGGCGTAAAGTGCCTGACAAAAGGTTCTTTCAATTTTATACGGCCATATTCAAGAGTATTCTTCGTAATAAAGATCGGTACCTTGTATTTCTTGACCAGTGACCGAATCCCCTTAATATGGTCGCCGTGCTCATGAGTAATAAAAATTGCCTTTATTTTTTGAGGACTTAATCCGAGGCGTGTGATCCTCCTATCGGTCTCCCTACTCGAAATGCCAGCATCGATCAACACAGCTTCGCGTTCATTGCCAATATAATAGCAGTTACCGTTACTTCCAGAATTTAATGAGGCAATAGACAATGCCATGAAATGGTTTTAATCGTGCTTGTTCTTTTTCGCTAATTCATTCCTCAATTCATCGATGAGATTATCTTTGTCCGGCAATATGGAAGACGTGAAATAATAGCAGTCCTCCAATGGAAAGCCAGTGATATTTAATCGTTGCCTGGTTACAGGCGAAGTTACAATCATATTACTCGTAATTCCCTTTTCTGCATTTTTTTTCAAAAGGTTGAAACCGGGATCTGTTTGAAGTTCGCTAAAAACTTCCCACATATTTTTCCCAACAAGTTCTTGCCCTCTATCGCCAAGGTTGTTCTTCGCAAAGTCGTTTACAAACAGATAATTCCAATTAAAATCAATGATATAGACAGAAAACTTGAGGGTATTAAGCCTATCAAGGGGGAGATCGGAAAATTTCTTGTAATTGGTTATGGGAAACTTATGCATAGCAACGAAAGCCTTCGGACTCGAAATAACTAATATCCTTTGCAATTGTCAAATCGAAAAGCGTTTCGAGTGATAAACTTTGCCATTCCAAACGCGTCATCAAATTTGACATAGAAGGTTGTTGTTAATTTTCCACGGTTTTCACGATCAACATTCCTTGTTCTTTGATTTTTTTTGCCAAGAAGTTTCTTTTAAAGCCTGAATCCTAAACTTCTGATGAAGGCATAAAAATTGGGACTTTTATTTTGAACTGTGTAAGGTACACAGGCATGAACTAAATAAATCCATTAAATGAGCCACGAAAAATTTCAATCCTGCATTGACGCTTGTATTGCTTGCGCCATTGCGTGTGAACATTGTGCAAGTGAATGCCTGAAAGAAGAATCCGTCAAGATGATGATTCGTTGCATCGAGCTCGACCGGGAATGTGCCTCGGTATGTCGGTCGGCCGCTGAATTGATGTCGATGGGAGGAGCACATGCAGCCCTACTTTGCAACGCCTGCGCCGACATCTGTGAAGCCTGCGCCCGGGAATGTTCCATGCATGATATGGATCATTGCCAGGAATGCGCGGAGGAATGTGAAGCATGCGCCGAAGCTTGCCGCAAAATGGTAGAGCAGCATGCGTAAAAAAAATTGGCAGACTAAAAGAAAATTTTGGTCTTTTAGTCTGCCTTACTTAGCCTTATTCGGTTCGCAAACACTTGACGGGATTCACACCTGCGGCTCTGATGGCTTGAGACGCTACCGTCACCCAGGAGATCACCAATGCGACTAGTCCGGCAGCAATAAAATACCACGGTTCCAATTCCACGCGAAAGGCAAATCGCTGCAGCCACCAATCCAACATGAAATAGCTAACTGGTAACCCAATCAGGATAGAGATCAAGACCATCTTCGTAAAATCCCCCGATAACAACATCACAATATTTGTCGCCGATGAGCCGAGCGCTTTTCTTATGCCAATTTCCTTTAACCGGCGCTCAGCCGTAAACGTTGCTAAGCCAAACAATCCGAGGCATGAAATAAGAACAGCCATAGACGCAAAATACCCCGAAAGGGTAGCAACCCGTTGCTCAGATTCGTATAGTTGCGCGTATTCCTGATCTTGAAAGCGATATTCAAATGTGAATCCCGGATTAAATGTTTTGTAATACTGCTCGATGGCCGCTAATGTTTCTTTTTCCTTTCCACCTTGCAGTCTTACGATGATGGTCCAGGTATTATCCGGTTGTAGTCGGAAGAACAGCGGGTTCACCGCTTCATGCAATGACTGAAAGTGAAAATCTTTCACGACACCAATAATTTCGCGGTCATGCTTTTCCCAAAGTTTTATTTTTTTACCAATTGGATTCTCAAGGTTCATAACTTTGATCGCGGCTTCGTTAAAAATAATTTTAGATGTATCCGCGATTCCATTTTCTTCGGAAAAAAATCGACCTTCTGTAAGTTTAACGCCCCAGGTTTCCAGCATTCCGAAATTCACGGAAACATTTTCAAACAGAATTCGATCGTCAGGATTTTTTCCTTCCCATGCTACACCGCTGGTATTGCTGTTTCTTCCTAATAGACTATGACTTGTGCTCGACGCATTTTGTACGCCCGGTATTTTTCTGATTTCAGTGAGAAAGGTTTCGGTGTTAGTACGCAGCTTACCTTCCATCGGAAAATTGATAAGATGATCTTTGTTATATCCGAGATTCTTGGTTTGAACAAATTGAACCTGCTTGTAGATCACCAAAACAGAAACTATAAATACGACGGACAAAAAGAACTGAAATACGACCAGCCCCTTTCGCGCCCATAACTCACCAATAGAACCTTTCACCTCCCCTTTCAGAACGGCGGCTGGCTTAAAACCGGAAAGATACAAGGCCGGGTAACTTCCGGAGATAAACCCGGTCAAGACTGTGATAGCTAAAAACCATATCAATAACTCAGGGTCGTTAAGAGAAAGTTTTATTTTTTTCTCGGTGATAAGATTGAATTGCGGAAGGAAAAGCCAAACCACGCACCAGGCTACGATGAGAGCTAGTATAGAGGTCAGCATTGATTCGCTGATATATTGAAATATCAGTGAACTCCGTTGGGCGCCAATAGATTTTTTTATTCCGATTTCTTTTGCCTTTCTTGATGCTCTCGACGTTGAAAGGTTCATGAAGTTGATGCAGGCAATGATTAAAATAAAAACCGCGATCACGGAAAATAAACGGACATACTCAATTCGTCCGCCTGAGGGCTTTCCATTCTCAAAACTTCCATATAGATATCGTTCCGAAAAACGTTGCAAGAACAAAGTCACGTGCGATCCTTCGTCTTTACCTTTAATGTAATCTTTAATTTTTGCCTCAAAAGCCTT
>DASQTN010000430.1:0-2740 GCA_035641895.1 Chryseolinea sp.
GACCCTATTATAAAACATCATTCATTACATGCCACTATTGGGTTTCGCCAGGGAGAGGTCATCGTCGCATTTCATGCGGGGTGCACGCAATCTTTCCCAAGTTACCTCACCGTTCAAACGGGCATTCATGAGCACATCACGCTCAAACCTGATTTCCTCCAATATGTGAATCACAGCTGTGATCCGAATGTGTTTTTCGATACTACCAACATGCAATTCAGGAGTCTGAAAAACATTTCACCGGGTGAAGAGTTGTGTTTCTTTTATCCCTCAACGGAATGGGACATGGCCCAGCCGTTCACTTGCAAGTGCAATACGCCCAGTTGTTTGAAGGAAATAAAAGGCGCAGCTTTCCTGCCCGAAGAGATCTTACTCAAACATCAACTTACAGACTTTATACGCAGGCAGTTAAAAATCACTCATCCCAATGCAATATAAAACCAGGGAATAGCCAATGTCAAAACCTACCTCGTTTCTATCAAGTCTTTCATCTGAAAAATTAAAAGTATGGGTATTGGCGCCTTACCTGCAGAGCAATGATGAGAACATCGATTATTATTACGACTTCAGTCAAAGCATCGCAGAGTATACGAAGACATTTTCAGAAATGAACCTTGAATGGACCTGGCAACCCGTCACCATGCTTGATTTTGAAGAAATCATTCAAGGAATCGTCGCCGAGAAAAAATCGAGACGATATTTCCCAATCGTTTTTAATTTATGTGATGGTGACGAAATAAATGGCACCCCTGGTATATCTGTTGTGAAACTTTTGCAACAGTCAAATGTAGTTTTTACGGGTTCGGACGAATTCTTTTATGACATTACTACATCTAAAGTCCCAATGAAGAAAGCCTTGGATAAGGCGGGTGTATCAACGGCGCGCTGGGAGGCAATTTCGCGGGTTGATCAACCACTAGATGGACTTTTCGAGCGCCTTGGGTGTCCAATAATAGTAAAGCCCTCTGTGTCCGGCGGAAGCATGGGGTTAGGCATAAAAAATGTAGTAAAGAATGAAGAAGAATTGAGGCAACTGGTAAAGCAAATATTCGCGGGGTATCGCGGTTGGGACCTTGCTACAGACGGATTGATCGCTGAAACGTTTATTGCTGGCAATGAATACACGACCTTGATTGTTGGAGCTTATGATAAACCAGAATTTGCTTTTATCTATAACCCTGTAGAACGCGTATTTAATGAATGCCTGCCTGATGAAGAGAAAATTCTAAGTTTTGATCGTCTTTGGGAAATATATGAAGAAGAGTCCCCGATGCCGGATGATGGCAATTTCTATGAATATGAGAATCCGGCGAGTGAGCTGATCGATCAAATAAAGAAGCTGAGCTGGGATGCTTTTGTTGCGACAAAGGGTAAGGGCTATACGAGGGTGGATTTACGACAGGATAAAATAACAGGGAAGTTATTTGTCCTGGAAGTAAATGCCCAGTGTGGGTTGAGCGAAGATGAAGATTATACTTCCATTGGTGCGATATTAAGACTAAGTGGAAAAACATTTACGGAACTCGTGAAAGAGATCATTAACACAGCCTTCATGGCAGCAGCAACTAAAGCACAAAAAAGAAAAGATTCTAAATTGTATAAAGTGGAAGACCCCCTCCCACTTGGAAAGCTGCGTGGCTCGGCTTAATCAGCACACCTATCAAAATGTCGGAACAAGCTCCCCTACAACAACTTTCGAATCTGCCCGTGCGATTACAATTTACAAATGGTCTTTCGCTCAGCGGAAAACGTGTGTGCGTACTACAGCCGGATTACAGCAATTCTATCGTCGACTATCAATACTATGATCCGCACCGCGATTTGTCGCCAATGATACCTGAAGCGCATGTGGATCATGTGTTCCTAAACAAACTCACCACTTATAAGCAACTGAAAGAGCTCAAGAAACAGCGATACGATGTATTCGTTAACCTTTGTGAAGGTTACCTGGAATGGGATATTCCATCAATTGACGTGATCTATTCGCTGGAGCTATTAAAGCTGCCATTCACCGGTCCGACCAGTTCACTGTATGATCCTGAAAAGGAATTAATGAAATATGTAGCGTATACGGAAGGGATCAAAACACCAGCATACGCCATAATTGATGAGAACAGCCTCCTTGATGAGGAAATCAGCCACCTAAAATTTCCACTTTTTGTGAAACCTGCCAAGGCGGGTGATAGCCTGGGCATCGATGAAAAAAGTCTTGTTCATTCACTGGATGAGTTGCGAAGTAAAGTCCAGGAAATAGTGGGAGAATATTCTCCCTTACTGGTGGAAGAGTACATTGCCGGCCGGGAATTCACAGTAATGGTTGCGGCGAACCCTGATGGGAAGACTACTACTACTTTCAAACCCGTCGAATATATATTTGCAGATGGTGCGTCTTTCAAGACTTATGCACTAAAGACCTCCGAGCTCCATCCAAACGCAAACATTCCTGTCACTGATCCATATTTAGAAAGTGAGTTGAGAAAAGCGGCCGACCAGGTGTTTCGCAGTTTTAACGGCGTGGGTTACGCCCGTATGGATTTCCGCATGGATCATAACAACCAGCTTTATTTCCTTGAAATCAATTTTACCTGTTCTGTATTTTATAAAGATGGATATGAAGGAAGTGCGGATTATATATTGAAACATGATGGTTATGGCCAGGCAGACTTTTTACGACACATCATCGCTGAAGGAATTGCAAGGAAGAAGCGAACACAAAAAAAATATATAATGAAAGGCAATT
>DASQTN010000431.1:0-7890 GCA_035641895.1 Chryseolinea sp.
GATTGCAGACTATAAATACCTGCACGAATTGCTCCCAGAACAAACTGAATACATTTTCCAGATTGGAAATGCTTATGAACAACTAGATAGCGTAGATCTTGCGATTAGTTTTTATACCAAAGCAATTGAAATGGACCAGGATCATTTTATGTATTTTTTTAAGCGAGGCACTGTTCTGTTAAAACAAAACCAGTTGGAAAAAGCCGCCGCAGATTTCACATCATCAATCGAGCTCAATCCAAAACATCACAACTCGATTCATAATCGAGGCATTACATTCTACAAGCTCGGACAGCAGAGCAAAGCTTGTGAAGATTGGTGCGAGGCTTCTCTGTTGGGCAACCCATATTCAGGACATCATTTTAATCAAAATTGCAGTCAGTCCCCTGCGTGTATTACAATCAAATGAAAAAAATAGATGTTTGTCTCAGCCCGGAGCTGATGCACTTATATAAAACCGATGATAGAACGGTCGTTGTCGTCGATATTCTTCGTGCGACTTCATGCATGACCACGGCATTTGCGCACGGCATTCAAAATATCACGCCGTTTGCGTTGCTGGAAGATTGCCGCGCTATGAAAACGCAAGGATATTTTACCTCTGGAGAACGAGACGGAAAAAAAGTTGAAGGTTTCGATCTTGGTAATTCTCCCTTTGAATACATGGACGAAAAATTGAAGGGAGCGAAAATCGCTTTTACAACAACCAATGGCACCCAGGCAATAGCCAAATCCATTGGCGCTAAAGAAATCGTAATTGGTTCATTTTTAAATCTTACGGCGCTGGCGACACATATCCGGCAAGGTAGCGATGACGTGCTGGTTGTTTGTGCCGGATGGAAGGGAAGGTTCAATCTGGAAGACACCCTTTTCGCAGGAGCACTTATTGAATCCCTGAACGATCACATTGAATTAGAATGCGACGCCCCACAAGCCTCTTTGCATATTTATCGTCAGGCAAAATCAAATATGTTTGAGTTTCTAAAGGAAGCGAGCCACGTCAAGCGGTTGGCAAACCTGAATATCTTCGAGGACATCAAATTCTGTCTAACCATAGATAAATATAATGTGGTGCCAATCTTTGTGGGTTCCAGGTTTGAAGTTCGAGATTCCAAGTTTGAAGTTTCGAGTTAAGTGTTACCGCAGCTTGGGATTTTGGTGATGACGATCTTTGTCACGGTGTGTTTTCTTTGCAAGATTTTTATTGAAAGCCTCGGTAAGATTTACACCGGTTTGATTTGCAAGGCAGATTAAAACCCAGAGTACATCGGCAAGCTCATCGCCCAGAACTTTATCCTTGTCTGATTCTTTTTCAGATTGCTCACCATACTTTCTGGCAATGATACGTGCTACCTCTCCTACTTCTTCCGTTAACATCGCCATGTTGGTGAGTTCATTGAAATATCGAACACCATTTGTTTTAATCCATTCATCCACGGACTGTTGAGCTTGCTCAAGTGTCATTTTTTTGAGTTTATTTTTTGTATTGCAGTACCGCGGCAATTACTCGTTCCGAGATCTGCTGTTGATTTTTTTGGTCACTCATAAAAGCATAGTCTGTCTTGTTGGAAAAATATCCGAGCTCCAATAAAATTGCGGGCATATTATTCTTGCTGAGAACATAAGCGTTGGACTTTTTTATTCCATTAACCGGAATTCCAGTCAGCGTTTGTAATTCCCGGATTAATTGCTCCGCCAGTCGTTGGCTATCCTGAAAGCGGCCATTGTTTTCGCTAACCACACATTGAATACCCGATGAGAGCGTGTTTTCCTTGTCATAGTTCGCATGGATGGAGATAAAGGCATCCGCTCCGTTACGATTTGCCAGGTCCACTCTCTCTGCAAGAGTCATCTCGGTGTCGCCAGTCCGGGTTAGGACCACTTTCACATTTTTTCCTTCACCCGCATTCTGAATATTCTTAGCAATCGTGAGGGCAAATTCCTTTTCAAGCAAACCCTCAGCACTGGTTCCAGAATCGTCGCCACCGTGGCCTGCATCTACAATGATTACATGCGCCCCGTCTTTATCATTAAGATCTTTCGGAAATGCTAAGTCGTGAATTGACGGTTTTGCGAATGCAAATAATAATAGACATGTCAACGGAGCTAATACGATGTAACCGAGGAATGTTGTAAGAGGGTTCTTTTTGGTTGTCAACATAACAATACGTTTTTTAATGTTTTGAGAATAAAATTGACTAATCGGACTAATTGAGTTTTCTGCTTGAAGATGCTGCAGTATACAGCTAAGGTAATGGTGGATAGAAGCACCATTTTGGATTACATAATTGTCGGCTTCATACTCATGCTGAATTTTTATTGAAATTTTATAAAAGATCATCACAGGGTTAAACCAAAGAATGGCACCGGCTAATTCTATGAGCAGCAAATCAAACCAGTGGTGAAATCGCACATGCGCTTTTTCATGGTTAAGTATCAACGGGTTTACTTCTTCCTTCGGCAAAAAAATCAAATTGAAAAACGAAAAAGGGTTTGAAGATTCTATCCGAAGAATTCGGAACGGTCCTTGGCGACAAATCCCGCCACTCTTTTTTATCAATTGAAGCATGGTGCATATTGAATAAAGAAACCGCGCTATAAAAAACCCAAATCCAAGCCAATAGACTATTGCAAGAAAATTAAAATTTTCAGCGCGCGACAAGTTATCTACATATTCTGCTTTGAACTGTAAGTGTGTGGCTGCCGCGACGGAGAGAAAATCGGCGGCAGGCAAATGAAAGTCCGTAGGTACGCTTTTGAAATCAGCAATTGGAATGGCAAATGAAAGTAATAGAGCCGCCAACAAATAAATTCGATTCGCTCTGAAAAATGTTGATTTTTTGAAGAGAGCAATGTAAACGAGATAGAAAACAACAATACAACCGCTTACCTGAAGAAGATACAAGGCGTTTTCCATGCGTTATTTCTTTTTCCCTTTTAATTTTTTTATTCTACTATCAATCAGCTGCTTAATCTCCTCCAGTTCTGAAAGATTTAATTTTGCATTTGAAAAATAAGATACGACTGCGGAGGGCGAACCTTTTAAATAATTCGACAAGAGCGGTGTAACTTGCTGTTGAAAATATTCATTCTTTGAAATTAATGGATAATATTCGTTGGTCTTTCCAAATGTCTTAAACCCAATAAATCCCTTTTTTACCAAAACTCTTATAACTGTTGATATCGTTGTGTAGGCAGGTCTCGGTTCGGGAAATTTTTCAACAACGTCTTTCAGACAAGCACGCTGTATCTCCCATACATACTGCATAACCTGTTCTTCCGCCTTTGTTAGTGATTTCGCTACCATGCAACAAATATACAACTATATTTATAGTAACAAAACTATATTTATAGTAATTTAAAACATTTCTATGGCAAATGGAATTCTTACCTTCAAATGTAAAATCGAAAATAATAAGCGAAACTTAGGACTGTAATTTTTGCCTCAGGCCTTCGGGAATCCTGGCCACCTTTCTTATGTCGTAGTCGAAACAGACAATACCTGTTTTACCCCGGGCGATTTCTTTACCTGTCGTCTTATTCTCAATGAGAAAATACATATCAAACCCGTACTTACTGAAATCAGACACAGCAATTTTAATAATAAGCACGTCTGCTAAGAACGACTCTGATTTATATTGAACTGCGACATCGGCGATCACCTGGCCAACCGGGCCTTCAAAGTTAAGTTCATTTTTAAAACCCAAGGTTCGATAATAGCTAATACGTGCCTCCTGCATCAACGTGAGTATTCTATCATGGCCAACATGGTTGCCATAGTTTAGGTCGGAAGCACGAACGGTGAGTTCGGTGACGAACGAAAATTTTTCAGGAAGTTCCAACTGAACACGGGCCATACATTACACCATTAGTATCAACTACAAACTCCTCCACAAGTACAACGTTGCGTACGCTTCCCAACCCTTGTACTTTTTGTACACTCGCCTTACCTCCTCAAGTGAGGGCTTCTTTGTAAGCTTCTTTAAGTTTTTGATCGCATTATGAATTCCTGCATCTTCGAGAGGAAATGCATCTGCATGTCGAAATGTCTTCATAAGCGCATAATTTGCTGTCCAGTTGCCGATGCCTTTAATCTCCATGAGCAGTTCTTTCGCCTCCTTCAGAGATAAACTGGCAAGTTTTTCCTTCGATATATCGCCTGCCGCAAAAGCCTTCGCGATATTTATGGTATATGCCGCCTTTTGACGGGAAAACTGTAGCGCTAAAAGCTGTTCATCCTTCAGTCGAGCCACCACCGGGGGCGCGGGAAAAAGGTAATAAGTCTCTTCTTTTAATGTCACCGCCTCTCCAAAACGCTCTACAAATTTTTGTTTGAGCGTGTAAGCAAACTGCAGATTAATTTGCTGGCCCAAGACCGCCCAAACGATAGATTCAAATAAGTCCGGTTGACCCACAATCCGATAGCCATAAAAGCTCTTAGCAAGATCTCTTAACAGCTTGTCCTTTTCGCACATCGCGTAAAACGGCTTAAGATCAGTATCAAGATCAAGCCATTCGCGAATATACTTTACGACTTCAGTAGCTTGCGCAACCGTAACTTTTGTGTTCAGAAATTCTACGATAAGTTCATCCTTGTCGTATCGAATGGAGAAGACGATAATGACTCCGTTAACACGAATTGCTTTTTCTATTCGGTCTTCGATAACCTTATGCAATAGTTCGCGCGGCGACCGTTTTAAAAAAGCGAGCGCAAGCTCATAGCTGAATTCTTTGGGAGGAGGAATGCGCAGTACGTTCATTTAAAAAGTGAAAATAAGAAATTCAGCAACAAACTCCACCAATCGATTTCGCGCAAGTTTAATCCGCAAGATTCGGGTTGAATCAGTTCGTTTCACCTGCGTCCTTTGTCAAGAAAAGAAATAATCGTGGTAGCATGAAAGATATTCAAACTATGAACTGGACGCCTATAACCGAAACCCTAAATCAGAAGGGTTATGCTTTGATCGAAAACGTTTTATCGCCAGCCGAATGTCGTCACTTGGCGGGACTATACGATGACCAATACTTGTACGTAGCACCATCAACATGCAACGTTACAGGTTTGGGCAAGGCGAATACAAATACTTTAATTATCCGCTTCCGCCAACGATTCAGGTCTTACGCGAAATTCTGTATGCGCCGTTAGCAAGTATCGCAAATGAATGGATGGAAAAATTACACACCACGGTCCAATTTCCTGAAATGCATTATGATTTTGTAAAAGAATGTCAGGCCAAATCACAGACAAGACCTACGCCGTTACTTCTTCGATACGAACGAGGCGGATTTAATACACTTCACCAGGATATTTATGGCGAAGTGTATTTCCCGTTCCAAGTCGTGTTTGTCTTGACGCAGGCAGGAAAGGATCATGAAGGGGGAGAATTTGTTTTAACCGAACAAGTACCTCGAGCACAATCCAAGGTCGAAGTTCTTCAACCGAACCAGGGCGATGCCGTTATCTTCACGACGAATTTTCGGCCGATAAAAGGCACAAAAGGATACTATAAAGCTAAGATGAAGCATGGCGTCAGCGAAGTAAAAAAAGGCATTCGCTATTCACTTGGCATTATTTTCCACGATGCAGCTTAGGGTGATAATACTATAGCCAACAGCAAGTCGTCTACTAATCTATTTTTTTGCCGGTTGTGCCGACTTCAGATTTTCTGCAACAAGAAGCACAAAATCCTTTCCTTTAATGAATCCTGTACCCCATTCAGCATCATATTTACTGCTTATCGGCAAGCTCGTAACATCTTCCGGCTTCTTTCCTTTTTTCAAAGCACCAGCAACTTCGTCACGAATTTCCGCGAGCCTGTCCCTGAATTTTTTTACATCTGCTTTCGTGCATAGCTCCCCATGCCCGGGAATAACTTTTGTATTCTCGTCCATCATCCCCAGAAAAGCATCTAAAGAAGTAATAAATCCGTTGATAGAACCTCCATTGCCATAGTCAATGTAAGGGTATCCATAGGTAACAAACATATCACCCATATGATACACGTTGGCTTTCTTAAAGTGGACAATAACATCCCCGTCCGTATGTCCGGGACTAACATGTACTAATTCTATTTCTTCCTGGTTAAGATAGAAATTAAGTTTTTCGGAAAAGGTAACGACCGGCCACGCATCTTCATGCCGAGGTGGCGTCACAGTGTTATTCGTACGATTAACTTGTTCCTTAGTCATTCTCTCCCGCACCATATCATGCGCCACAACAGTAACACCCATCTGCTTGAAATTTTCGTTACCACCGGAATGGTCACCATGCAAGTGAGTATTAACAAGAAAGCGAATATCATTCGGACTCAATGTCTTGATCGCGCCATTAATCTTATTCGATAGGGGCGCGAACTGATCATCGATCATTAACGTTCCATCTTTTCCAATGAATACACCGATATTACCGCCGGCTCCTTTCAAAAAATACAGATTGTCAGCCACTTTAACGGGGGTGATATTTACACTGTCAAAGTTATCTTGCGCCTCAACAAGGAGACAGGAAACGCAAATGACCATAATAAGGAGATACTTTTTCATATGGTTTTAGTTGTCGTTAAATATAAGAAAAGGCGGATTCGTTTTCCTGGTTATTTTTTTTTGAGCAAGTTTTTATGCGCAAGAAACGGGTTGAGTACGTGAACAAAGAATCGGAATTTTGAATCATAAAATTGATAGTTTTATGACAACAACAATGAATGAAAATCACATTAATTACACCCGGATAGAGCAAGCTATTCTATACCTGGAAAAAAATTTTCAACGCCAGCCTGAATTAGATGAGATAGCTGAGAAAGTCCATCTTTCGCCGTTTCATTTCCAGCGGATTTTTACAGAATGGGCAGGCATAAGTCCTAAGCGCTTCTTACAATACCTTACTGTTGATTACCTGAAAGAAAAACTGGATCAGTCTAAGAATTTAGTGGAAGCT
Source organism: Chryseolinea sp. (assembly GCA_035641895.1). Taxonomy (GTDB): domain Bacteria; phylum Bacteroidota; class Bacteroidia; order Cytophagales; family Cyclobacteriaceae; genus Chryseolinea. The sequence continues at coordinate 6,932 of DASQTN010000431.1, forward strand.
GCCGAACACGCGGGCCTTTCAAGTCAATCGAGGGTATATGATCTGTTTACGACGCTCGAAGCTGTAACGCCGAACGAGTATAAACAACATGGTGCCGGAATTCGGATTGAATACGGTATTCATGCTACATCCTTTGGCATGTGCTTAATTGGTATAACCGATCGGGGAATTTGCTGGTTGTCATTTCTTCAGACGGATGAGGATCCCCGAAGGGAAATTGACCAGATGAAAAAACATTGGCATAATTCAACGTTTCACCAGGACCAAGCCTTAACATTGGAATTTATTGAAAAAATATTCGATCAAAACACTTCCAGCAAAGTAGAAAAGCTGCATGTTTTTGTAAAGGGAACAAACTTTCAATTAAAAGTGTGGGAAGCATTGCTAAAAGTCCCCATGGGAGAAGTGACAACCTACCAGAATATAGCAACCTCAATTCACAGTCCGAGAGCGATGCAGGCAGTAGGTTCCGCGGTGGGCTCTAATCATATCGGATACCTTATCCCATGTCACCGTGTGATTCGTAAAGACGGGATTCTCGGCGAATACCGGTGGAGCTCCGCAAGAAAGAAGAGTATGATAGGTTGGGAAATGGCAAAGCAAGACAATTTCTAATTTTAGATTTTAAATTGAAGATTTTAGATTTTAATCACAACTCCAGGTCAGCAAGAAAGTGAATGATATTCACTGCTTACTTACATTCATTTTACGCGACGATTCACAGAGGTTGACCGCAAAGAACCGCAGACGATTCTAAGACTCTAGGACCTTTGCGAATCTTTGAGCCTTGATGTCTTCGTGGCATCTTGAGTTTGTAGATTTGCGATTGTAGACTTGTCGTATGCGGCTTCTCTCTTGCCTACAATTGTTTTGCGCTTGACAGTTGTGCTATGACGAAACCAATCTACAATCGTAAATCGTAAATCTAAAATCAAAGTACGTTTCTTGAAAAAAAATCC
>DASQTN010000432.1:0-7185 GCA_035641895.1 Chryseolinea sp.
GTCATAAAATTGATTTGCAACAAGAAGTTGTTTCACTTCCTCTCCAAATCGTTCATTAATTTCAACGGCTAATAAGCCATGCGCTGTCAACGATTCGATCGCTCTTGTCACAATGGCTTTATAGAACAATAACGGATCGTCCGAATCAACAAACAGCGCAAGTTTGGGTTCATACTCCACAACATTTTTGGATATAGTGCTGTGTTCGTCCCATCCAATATAAGGCGGATTGCTGACAATGATATCGATTGAAAACGGGAGCTTGCTTTTCAAGACATCATGCTTTACAAATTGAGTTTTGGCATTGAGTCTTTCGGCGTTGGCCGTTGCAGTCGCTAATGCTTCTGAACTTATATCCGTACCAAAAACCTCGGTGTCGCGAAGTTCTAAGGCTAGCGTAATGGCTATGCAACCACTTCCGGTCCCGATATCGATGATGCGCGTCCTTTCCTTATCAAGCCCTCGGACAAAATTTATGACTAAGTGAATCAATTCTTCAGTTTCTGGGCGGGGGATTAAAACGGCGGGATTTACATTAAAAATTCTACCATAGAAAAAGCTTTGACCAAGGACATATTGAATCGGCTCAGACCGGTTAATCCTAGAGACAATTTCATTCAGTTTATTTTCAATTGCCGCAGTTAAGCTCACATCTGTTTCTGACATTATTGTCGCCTTCGTCAAGCCGAAAAGGTTTTCAAACACAAGATATGCCACGCTTTGAATTTCGTCGCTACTCTCGAATAGCGTAATTCTATTTATGAAATCGCGAAACAAGGTTTTGGAATTCATCGTAGCTTATCAATCTTTGCAAGTATAAGCAATGACAAAGCACGATCACCATATTGACGAAATTTTTATGAGACGGGCTGTGGAGCTTGCTTCACTCGGACAAGGTCATGTAAGTCCTAATCCTTTAGTAGGAGCAGTAATTGTGCACCAAGGAAAGATCGTTGGTGAGGGCTGGCATAAAAAGTATGGGGGTCCACATGCCGAGGTAAACGCTGTCAACAGTGTCATCGACAAAAATATTCTGAAAGAATCTACAGTGTATGTCACCCTCGAGCCTTGTTCACACTTTGGAAAAACGCCGCCATGTGCCGACCTGCTTATCGCCAACAACGTAAAAAAAGTTGTGGTGGCTAACGTTGATCCAAACCCGATCGTAAATGGTTCAGGGCTGCACAAACTTCGTGCTTCAGGAATGGAGGTGATAACCGGAATCCTTGATAAAGAAGGACGAAAACTAAATAAGCGTTTCTTTACTTTCATCGAGAAACAACGGCCTTACATTGTGCTCAAATGGGCGGAAACTTCTGATGGATTTATTGCCCGAAAAAATTTCGATTCTAAATGGATCAGCGATGAATTTTCACGTCAGCTTGTTCACAAATGGCGTACGGAGGAGGATGCGTTGCTCGTTGGAATGCGCACCGCCCAGAATGATAATCCCCAGCTTAACGTTCGCGATTGGTCTGGCCGGGATCCAGTTCGGATCGTTATCGATAGGTTTTTGAAACTTAGTCCAAAACTAAATTTATTTGACGGATCGCAGAAAACACTATGCTACAATGTCTTGAAGCACGAAGAACGAACTAACGTTTCTCTACTGAGAATTGATGAGGAAAATTTTCTAACGCACCTGATAGACGATTTGTACAAAAGAAAAATTCAGTCCGTGATTGTGGAAGGTGGTGCGATGACCCTGCAAGCTTTTATCGACGCCGGACTTTGGGATGAAGCAAGAATATTTGTTTCGCCGCAAACTTTTCAAAATGGCATCAAAGCTCCTGAACTCTCAGGCGTTCTTGCGGATCAATGTTTGCTGAAAAACGACCTGCTGAAAATTTATCACCAAAAAAATTAACTGGCTAACTGCACGCCCCAAAAAAACTTGTAATAAGCGGATTGGGATTTTCCAATGACGAATCCAACGAAGGTTGGAATAATGTCCCTTTAAAAAATCGATGTGTCATTAATTCAAATGCACGTACTTCCCCCGTTGGCGAAAAAGCGGTAAAGACAAAAGGAGATAGGCTTAATCGTTCTTGAAATGCCGGATTCAAACCATAACTGCAGTAGTATTTCCCTGTTATCGACTCCATGCCCAGCACTTTATACAACCACGAGCGCTTATCCGGTATGAGCACCAATTCCTCCTGCCCTTTTAAGGAACAACTCAATTTTGATATTACCGGCACTGCTTTGGAATTTATCTCTTCATGACCAGCATCCTTAATTTTCAATACGTTCGTCGCATATTCCAGAATCATATATTGAAATCCACCACAAGATCCCATGATAGGAACATCATTTTCCCGGGCCATTTGTATAACCTGGTAGACACCCGCATCATTTTTATAAGGCGAACCAGGCACGATCCATATACCATCGTGCTCACGCGGCATTCTTAAGATTTTTTTCACGCTATCAGTAGAGACCCAGTTCGCATTCAATTCAAATGGAACTTGGTGCCTGCAATGCGCGATGGACTGATTCAGGCGTACTAACGTGGAGATCTTTTCGTCAAAGTCGCCAACTAAAGCTATTCTTATGCGTTTCATTGTTTGTATTAGACCCTCTCAGGTCAGTCGTCTGGCCACATTACGTTGGCCGGACGACTTTAACATTAAAAATATGGATAAAGTCAACATCTCTGAAAAGTTCACCCAATTCAACGACTATTATAATCCGAGAATCATCGGGGAACTTAATGGCCAGGCAGTGAAAGCGGTAAAATTAAAGGGCGAATTTGTGTGGCATCATCACGATCACGAGGACGAGATGTTTCTTGTCATCGAAGGAAAATTAAATATGGAATTTCGTGACAAAACCGTTGAAGTAATGCCTGGAGAATTTATTATTGTACCTAAAGGGATGGAACACAAGCCTGTCGCCGAAGAAGAGGTGCACCTATTGTTATTTGAACCGGCGTCCACCTTAAACACTGGTAATGTGGAAAATGAGCGTACCAGAAAAGTATTAGAAAAAATATAATTCTAGATGGCGGAAGAACTCATCATTTCTAATTCCCTGGATAAGAAAGAGCGTTATCAAACACTCTTATCTCAAATCAAGGCGTTGGTAGAAGGTGAGCAGGACCTGATTGCTAACTTATCAAATATTGCAGCCGCGCTCAAACAGACGATGAATTTCTTCTGGGTCGGATTTTATTTGGTTAAAGACAATCAACTTGTGTTGGGTCCTTTTCAAGGGCCTATCGCCTGCACACGAATTAATTTCGGCAAGGGCGTTTGTGGCACAGCATGGAAATTAAAGTCCACCGTTTTAGTCCCCGATGTTGAAAAATTTCCTGGGCACATAGCTTGTAATTCAGCTTCAAAATCGGAAATAGTTTTGCCCGCTTTCAAAAATAATGAGGTAGCGCTTGTGTTGGATGTCGATAGTGATGCCTTGGATGATTTTAACACCATCGATCAGCAGGCATTGGAAGAATTAATGCGTATCATTGAGAACTTGCTGTAATTAGGAACGACCCAAATTGAACGCATGATTCTCAGTGACCTCGGTGAGTTTTATCAAAAACGAAAATTCGATTTTGCAACTACCTTACAAAAGGCGCAAAAGGAAATCAATTTGATTTCCAACCTCCGGATTTTGGTCGCATTATTATTAATCGTGGCTATTTATTTTTCGTTTTTGAATATTGTTTTTTTTCTGGCCGCTATTCCGCTTTTAATAGTGTTCGTTTTTCTGGTCGTAAAACACAATTCCCTGTATGCGCAAAAAACACACTTGGAAAATCTGGTAAAGATCAACGACCTCGAATTACAGGCATTACAAGGAAATATTTCAGGTTTCGCTAGCGGTAGCGAATTCATAGATGCACATCATCCGTATACACACGACCTTGATATCTTTGGAGAGGGATCATTGTTTCAGGCAACTAATCGCGGTAATACCATTAATGGAAAGCTGCTAATGGCACAACGATTAAGTTATCCGCTTAACTCTGCGGCTGACATTGCCTCTCATCAGGAAGCAATTCAAGAGCTGACTGCAACAACCGATTTCCGTCAACATTTCCAGGCGTCCGGAATGGAAATGGATGAGCAACGACATGATCGGGAGCAGCTCCTCGAATGGGTTCACCTGCCGTCATTCGTTTACGGGTCATCTCGTAATAAGATCCTATTAACCGTTCTTCCAATTCTGACGGTCGCTGCCGTCATTGCGGCGTTCATTACCAGTGCAGTAAAGCCATTTGCAATAGGCCTGGCGTTATCTCAATGGATAATCCTCGGCATGTACAGTAAAAAAGTTAATCAGTTTCATGAATACATTAGCCGAAAGAAAAGCATCCTCCAGAAATATGGGCGTTTGCTGCACGTATTCGGCAACGAGAAATTTAAAGCCGGAATTCTCAAAAAATTGCGGTCACGGGCAGATGAAGCGGATTTAAAAGTAAAGTCACTGGCGTCGCTGGTGAGCTATTTAAATGCCCGGTTGAATTTTCTTACCAACCTTATTGTCAACAGTTTATTGCTGTATGACCTTCAATGCGTTTATCGCCTGGAAAAATGGAAACATGAAAACTCGGCTAATTTAACGGCTTGGCTAGATGTTATCAGCGAAGCCGAAGTTTTATGTAGTATCGGAACATTTGCCTTTAATAACCCTTCATTTATTTACCCGACCATATCTTCGGAACTAACGCTCAAAGCGGAAGGCTTGGGCCATCCTTTGATATCAGAAAAGGAATGCGTAGTCAACGACCTTTACATGGGGAAAGGCCAAGCCGTTTTGATTATTACAGGAGCAAATATGGCTGGCAAAAGCACGTTTCTTCGAACGTCCGGCGTTAACCTGGTGCTGGCCCTTGCAGGAGCGCCGGTTTTTGCAAAAACGTTTTCGTGTCCGATTATTAATCTTCGATCGGGTATGCGCACTGCAGATTCCCTCAAAGACCATCAATCTTATTTCTACGCCGAGTTGGACCGTTTGAAAAGTATTATGGACGAATTAAGAAGCGACAAACCACTACTGATCTTACTCGATGAAATATTGAAAGGGACAAATTCAACAGATAAACAAACGGGTTCGATCGCACTTGTAAAACAGCTACTTCCTCACCCCTGCCTGGCTATGATTGCCACACACGATATTGTACTGGGCGATCTTGAAAACCAATTCCCGGAACATATCAAAAATTATCATTTCGAAGCTAATATCGAAAATGACCAGCTTTCGTTCGACTACAAGCTGAAACGTGGTATTGCCCAGACTATGAATGCAACGTTCTTAATGAAAAAGATGGGGATAATTCCGGGTGATTAAGTGTTTACGTGTTTGGGTGTTTATGTAGAGACACTAAAACGTGCGCACTTTAAGTTCAAGAACTTAAACACATAAACACCTACACACCTAAACTCACCTAAACTCCTAAGCACTCTTTAAGCTTTTCCACGGCAAAATCAATTTCCTCCTCAGTGTTGTATTTGCTAAATGAAAATCGTACTGCGCCTTTTTGCGAATTAGGATACAACGCTCCCAATACGTGGGAACCGTTCGTAGCTCCGCTCGAGCAGGCGCTGCCACCGGACGCTGAGATTCCATGTAAGTCTAGATTGAAAAGCAACATACTATTCTGGTCTGATTCGGGCAGGCAAACGTTTAAGACAGTGTATAAACTTTTATCCAAATCCGCTGAGCTTCCATGAAATTCTACACCGGGAATGGATGCTTTAAGTTTCCCAATCATTCTCGCTTTCAGGCCCGTTATGTACTTTTTATGTTCGTCCAAATTTTGATAGGCAATTTCCAGCGCCTTTGCGAGTCCAATAATTCCATAGACATTTTCTGTACCTCCCCGCATATTCCTTTCTTGCGGCCCGCCGTGAAGAAAAGATTGTATTTTTTTATCCTTTCGGATGAACATAAAACCCACACCCTTCGGTCCATGGAATTTATGCGCAGCAGCAGCCATACCATGAACTTTAACTTTCCTTAAGTCGTGTACGTAATGCCCAACGGTCTGAACTGTATCCGAATGAAAATACGCTTTATGGTGCTGACAAAGTTCGCCCACTGCCTCAATATCCAGCAGATTTCCAATCTCATTATTAGCATGCATCAACGACACCAACGCCATCGGGTGTTTACGAAGCAAGAAATCTAGATGATCCAAATCTACATTTCCGTGGTCATCTATCTTCACCATGTGGAGGTGGATATGCTTCTTCTTCGAAAGATTAGTCAACGTTTCCTCGACAGCATGATGTTCGATGGGCGAAGAAATAATATCCTGCACGCCATAAGAAATAACAGCGCCGGTAAGAATGGTGTTATCGGCTTCCGTACCGCCAGATGTAAAAATTATCTCGCCCGGCGTGCAGTGCAATAATTCTCCTATTTTTTTTCGCGCTGATTCAATTGCGGCCCTAACCTTACGCCCATGCGCATGAGTGGATGATGGGTTTCCGAAATCATCCAGCAAGAAAGGTTTCATCGCCTCAAATACTTCGGGATCAAGTGGTGTTGTCGCGGCATTGTCAAGATAAATGCGCATTATACTGTTTCGATTAAGCCATCGCCTTTTCGGTAATGATTTCCTTTATATCGGTGATGATTTTTTTAGCCAAATTTTCTGCTTTTACTTCCAGATCAGACTCAGCATAAATTCTAATTATAGGTTCAGTATTTGATTTTCGCAGGTGAACCCATTCATTATCAAATTCAATTTTTACGCCATCTACAGTATTGATAGGCTGCTTTTTATATTTTTTCGTGATTTCCTCCAGTACCTTATCAACATTGATGCTTCGCGTCAGCTCGATTTTATTTTTTGAGATAATATAGTTCGGCAATTTTGCCCTAAGCCTTGAAACCGGCATACCGGATTTGGCCAAGTGAGTTAAAAATAACGCAATGCCTACAAGCGCGTCGCGTCCGTAGTGCAAATCCGGATAAATAACCCCTCCGTTGCCTTCCCCGCCGATCAGGGCATTGCATTCCTTCATCAATGTTACCACGTTTACTTCACCCACAGCCGCTGCGAAATACTCCCCTCCTGCTTTTTCGGTAATATCCCGCAATGCTCGAGTCGACGAAAGATTTGACACCGTGTTTCCATTTTTCTTCTTGCTGGCATTCAATACATAGTCAGCAACGGCAACTAAAGTGTATTCCTCACCAAAAGGGGAACCATCTTCGGAAACAAGTGCA
>DASQTN010000433.1:0-6865 GCA_035641895.1 Chryseolinea sp.
CAGTAACGAGGATCTTCAGTTTTTTTTCCTTCGGTAGGAAAGCCTGAAAACTATTACTGAATGCTGTATATTCTGTCCTTCCTTTCATCAAAATATTATCCCCATAAAACCCCGTTTTCCGGATATTGTATTTCAGCATCGTCTTCGTCATCGCAGGATGCGAGACAAAGCATCATACTAATGGCACACAACGGGAAGTATAGGCAGTTCAGGTACATCAATTTCATACATTAAGGGTTTAGGTTCAATCCCACAGAATGGGCGGATATTGCTACGTTAAGCTATACTGAAATTATTAAATTTTTCCAGATTTATTACTTCCGCTGTTACAATTAATCGTCCAGACAGATAACTGCTAACGGAGCGATAAAAATGAAGACTACCGACGAGTTGCATTTAAAGTCGCTACTGCATTTCCGCCGTCGATACAGAAGTTGAGCTACACCTGGAAATTAACTTACCTTGGTATCTATGCTGGGATGAGGATTGGCATTTTTTAAACTTATAGATCTTACTTTTTTGCAGAATCCCTACTCATATAAATGAACTGGATAACCCTATTACCTTAAACTATCCTAACCTATGCGCCTGATTTTTTGTGCAGCACTCTCAGTGTTTGCGTTATCTGGAATCGTTTCACCCGCTCAAAATCTCGATTCGCTGATGAATTTGAATGCATTTACCGAAGAGAGCGACCTTCAAAAAATGCTAAACAAAAACGTCTCCGTATCGTCCCAAAATCTAACGACACGCGAAACCCCTGGTATCATTAGCGTTTTGTCCGCTGAAGAAATTCAGAACAGCGGAGCCAGGGACATTATCGATGTACTTAGATTGGTGCCAGGGTTTGATGTATCCCAGGATCTTCAGTTTGTGATGGGTTTGAACCTCCGCGGAAATTGGGCCAACGAGGGAAAAGTCCTGGTGTTAATGGATGGGCAGCCCTTCAATGATCTGTTGTATCAGAGCGTCGCCGTGGGAAATCATTTTCCTGTGGACGCTATTGAACGGATCGAAATTATCCGTGGACCAGGTTCAGCGCAATACGGTGGTTCTGCAGAATACGGTGTAATCAACATAATAACAAAAGCTGCCAGTAGCCTTAATGGAATTGCAGCGTATGGAACTGCGGGTTTTCACAACGACGCAACCGGCCGCACAAATGGCGGTGTCATGGCAGCGTCGAATGGCGGAAAATTTTCCTGGGACTTTTCAGTGTTCAAAGGGAAAAGTATTGTCAGCGACCAGCTCTATCAGGATATCTGGCAATCTTCTGAACCTGTATCACTATCTGATGCTACTCAGGCTGATCCGTTGAACATCAACGCTGGTATCCGTTACAACGGATTGTCCATCCGCACGATGTATGATCAATTCGAAACCGCTGATCCGGAATCCAATGTCTCCTATAAAAACCTTTTTTTGGATGCTCAATACAAAATTAAGCTTTCCGAAAATTTCAGACTTACACCGCGTATTCAATATCTGAATCAAAAACCGTGGCAATATGACTATCCGGAAACTCCCGAAATAGATTTCGAAGTGAGGGCGTTGCGTACGCTTGGGCAGCTGGAGGGCGACTATGACATCAGCAGGAAAGTTAACCTTAATTTCGGGGCAGTGTACTTTACCGACAAGAGCATCGATCTTTCAGTAAATGAAACAATGTTGAAGCTCAACAATTTTGCCGTATATGCGCAGGCTCTGTTAAAGCACCGCCTTGCCAATGCAACGGTGGGTTTTAGATTTGAAAAAAATAATAAATACGAAGGAGCGTTCGTACCGCGGATAGCATTGACCAAAAAGATTCAAAATCTTCATTTCAAAGTCTTGTACAGCGCGTCGTTCCGTTCACCGTCGCTTCAGAACGTTCAACTCGATACCACGGGAGCGAAACCCGAGCGGTCGAACGTATTTGAAGTTGAACTCGGGTATCAGTTTACACCGGAAATGTTGTTGGCTGTAAATGCATTTCATATTTCAACGCGAGATATTATAATTTATGGATCCGAGGGTGAAGGCGATACGTTCGATGAATGGTACGAGAACTATGAAAAATCCGGAAGCAAAGGAATGGAAATTGTTTATACAATTCGCAAGAAGAAATGGTATGGCCATTTGACTTATTCATTCAGTCAGGCGCTATCGGACAACACGGTAGATAAATACATGGTACCTCAAACCCCAAAACAATTTGTCGGCATCGCAGCGCACAAATTGACCTTAAACACAAATTTCTACCTGACGCCAAAATTCAGCTTCAATCCGACTTTCATATTGTCGGGAAAGCGGTATGCTTATACTATGGTTGATGAGAACTACGAGCCTATTTCCACAGAACTCGATCCATACCTTCTGGCTAACGTTTTCTTCAATTATAAAAACATGCTGCCAGGTCTTACTGCAGGTGCTGGGGTATACGATCTCCTCAATGAACGGCCTGGTATTCCCCAAGCATATAACGGTGGCACTGGTGCATACTCCGCAATACCTGGTAGAAGCCGTGAATTTGTCGTAAAACTCTCATATCAATTAAACTTCAAGAAATAATTATCGTTATGAAAATCAGTAAAATCCATTTTTTACTTTGCGCAATTCTGTTCTCTGTTACGGTAAAAGCTCAAACAACAAACTATCAGGTGTATTCTTTATATGTCGTCAATATTGCGAAGTACTCGGCATGGCCATCCGTGTCAGGCGAATTCAATATAACCGTCTTTGGAAAATCCAAAGTGTACGATGAGCTGGTAAAACAGAACGGCAAGATTGTCAATGGTCACGCGGTAAAGGTAAAGCAAGCCGAAAACCTTAATGATATCGGCGACCCTCAGATCATTTACCTTGCAGATGGAAAAAGCAGTGCTCTTGATGACATCCTGAAAATGACTGACGGCAAATCCATCATGATCATTAGCGAACGCGAAGGACTTCATAAACGTGGAGCCGGCTTCAGTTTTGTTGTGATGGAAAATGGAACACTGCGGTGCGACATCAATAACACTGAGCTGGAAAAACGTCAAATCAGAATTTCGAAGAATTTAACGGCACTTACAAATTCATCGATATAACAATGGCCTAGCAGTACTAATTGCGTCCGATTTTTTTGAAGGCCATATGACATCCTTCAATACACCATCTAAATCGAAGCGTGAGTATATCACCATCCAGGTCGAACGAGTAGGTCGCCACAGGTGAATTAGATGGTTGACTATCAGGATCTGTGGTATAAAATGCGATGTAGGGTGAATGATAAACTGTGTCATTTAAAATCCTGTAAAACTTCAGATTTTCCCACCCTTCAGCAGTACCGGAAACCTTCCCGTCGGTCAATACCAGTTTTTGCGCAGGCTCCGAAGAAACACTTTCTGTTATATAGCCTGCTCCCGGAGAAAATCCCCTTTCAAAAAAAAGCCACACACCGTCTAATGGTTGCTTTTCGGGAATGACACAGCACATGTCTTCTTTTTCAACACATCCGATTACAACGTTTACCGCTAACAGAAGGAGTAACATGCTTTTCATACTTGACGAATTTTCTATTTGACACACAACGCTGCTTAAAGGTTGCAACAATGTTACTAGTCATAATGAGACTTTGTTCTAATAGGAGAACCTTGGCTGCTGGCTCCTTATAATTTAATATAACGATCGACCTTTGCGGATTGTCTTAGTGGTCTTGTATATAACTAGCCGGAATTTTTAGCGCAGAGACCACGCAGGAATTTTCGCTGAGAAAAATCCAGAGAAACCAATTGCACTCTCAGCGCACCTCCCTGCATTTTAACTCAGTATTCGCTCCGCGCCTGCCTGCCGTAGCCAGCGCAGGCAGGCTAAAAAATATCTTATTTTATGGGCACAGTGATAAATAAACTGCTATTTCGACCTTGTGTAATAGTCAAAAACTAATTGCGAAATTTTTGCCATCACAGTTTCCAGTTCCTCCACGGAATCTTTCGGATTGGAAATAAACAAGGCAATTGCAAAATGTTCCCCTGATGGAAGCGTTACGATGCCAACATCGTTAACTGCGCTAATAACACCCGCGCTGTTTCCGCCCATTCCGGTCTTATGCGCAACGACCGTTCCCGCGGGCAAATGTCCTTTAATTCTGTTCTTGCCCGTTGAAGTTGCTTCCATTATTTTAACCAGCACATCAGTGGATTGCGGCGAGAGTATTTCCTTCCGATAAAATCGGTCAAGTACTTGTGCCATTGCCCTTGGCGTTGTCCAGTTGTTAAATTGAGCGTCCCAGTCTTTATGCATTTCTGCTTCTGTGTTGACGATTGATAGATCTTTTACGGCGAGCGTCCGCCGGAAATAATCGTCGACTTTTTTTGGCCCTCCTACCAATCGAAATAAAATGTCGCATCCATTATTATCACTGGTAGCGACGGTGTATCTTAACAAATCCTCTGTAGTAAGTTCTACATTGCCATCAGGATATTTTTCTGCGATCTGACTAACGGTTCTTGGAAGGAAATCTTCTTTTCGAATAAAAACTTTTTGATCGAGGGCCAGCTTGCCTTTATCAACTTCTGAAAGAACTGCCAACGCCAGGTGAAACTTATAAACACTTTGCATCGGAAAATGAACGTCCCCATGAACGGACAGCGTATCGCCTGACTCGATATGCTTAACTCCAACGCCCACTGAGCCATTGACAGTCTTGATTAACTTTGCAATATCATTCCGAAGATTTTCCTGCGCCAGGACGGCTGAAACATTCAACGCAAAAAGTACGGTTAAAGAAAGACGAAGAACCTTATTCATAAATTCAAGAATGTTTTAAAGATTGAGACGGATTGACCAACGATGTCTTCAGACAATTGTAACTAACGGTAAGGCCGGCAATGCACGCAATCGACGCAAGGGGAATTAAAAAATCCAAAACATCCATTCGGATCGCAAAGGCAAAATTCTGCAGCCAGGCGTTCATCAAATAAAACGTCAGAAAGGAACCTAGTATTCCACTAACAAGACTGATCTTCAGGTAGCTCCTTGAAAGTAATAATAAGACGCTATAAATATTAGCGCCGAATATTTTTCGTATTGCAACCTCTTTTATTCTCTTTTGAGCGGAATAATACGACAACGCAAACAGTCCCGTGCAGGCGATTACGATGGCGAGCAACGCAAAATATTTTGTTAATTGTTCAAACTGATAAATGGGACGGTACTGACGTTCGTAATTTGATTCCAGAAAGGTATATTCGAAAGGAGCTTCAGGAAAGAGTTTTCGCATTTCTCCTTTGGCTAAAGCGATTGCTTCTTCAAAATGTCCATCCTCAATTTTAAGGGTAATAAATCCCTGCGTCGATGGATGAAAGCTTAGAATGATAGGTTCAAAGGATTCCTTCAGAAAAAGGTGATTATAGTTCGCAAAAACTCCAATGACTTCGAATTCCTTCCCCTGCCAGTGTATACGGTGATTCAAGGCTTCGTGAGGCGTGTCAAATTTTAGCGTCTGAAGGGCAGCTTCATTCAAGATAATTGCTGGAATTCCATTACTATGATCGGAAAAGTTTCTTCCGGCGAGTAACCGAATATCATAAGTGTTTAAAAAATTTTCGTCAACTCGAAGAAAGAACACATTATTATCTTCAAGTTCAGGTCCTATAACTCGCTGCACGCCGCCGGAAGTAGTTATCGGTAAACCAGGAATCGATGAAGTGACGGAAACATTTTTTATAAACGAATGCCTGGTCAGCCTTTCGCGGTATTGACGCAATCCATATTGATAGGTTGAATCTATTCCTCCAGGACTTCTCACTGCAATACATCCACTTAGGTTCATGCCTAAGTTTGCTTCCTTCATATGGTTGATCTGGCGACCAACGATTAGCGTACACGCGACGATTGTGAAGGAAACTATAAACTGAAAATATACCAGGCCATTGTTAATAGATTTTCCCTGCTTCGAGGAATAAAATTTTCGACCTACTACCTGAAGTGGTTTGTATGAAGATAGCACCATTGCCGGATATAATCCGGCTAACGTAGTGCCAACTACGATTCCGATGAACGCCGGCCAAATGATTGTAATCTTGTTAAAGAAAATATTTGAGATGTCTTTACCTATCCAACTTTCGAAGGGCTGCTGGACAAGTAATAAGAAAATAATCGCGATGCTAAAACTAATGAAATTGATAAGTATTGATTCGGTAAAAAATTGAACGACCAGGTGGACTCTCGTCGATCCCAACATTTTCTTGATTCCTATTTCATTTATGCGTTCCATAGATCTGGCCAAAGACATATTGATGTAGTTGAACCATGCCATAAATAATATTGTGTAGGCGATGATGCTCAGAAAAGTTAGCTGTCTCGCTGAGCCGGTCGGACCTACTTCCTCACGTAGATCAGAGGTGAGATAAATATCCGTTATAGGCTGAAAAAAGATGGATATTTTTGATTCTTTTCCATAAAGTTTTTCCAGCAACAACTTAAGTTTTGGCCGTAACTGATCATTCGTCAATTGCTGGTTGCTCAAGATGTAGGTATAAAACTGACTCCAACCCAAATTCCCTTCAAGCCTGTCTGAGTTTATTGTTGAATAAGAAATGAGATAGTCGAATTGAATATGCGAATTGGCAGGCACGTCCTCTAAAATTGCCGTAACGATATGCTCTTTTTTCCCCTGTGCATCAATCTCAATTGTCGAACCGATAACTTTGTCATGAGAAATATTTCCAAATAATTTCGTCGCAAAGGATCGGCTAAGGACAACGGATTTGGGTTCGGAAAGCGGATTTTCATTCCCAGTAAGAGTAGGAAATGAAAAAATTTTCAAAAAAGCAGAGTCTGCGTAGAAGCCGTGGTCAGCGTTTCCCGTGTACTTCAATTTGTCATTTTCATAGCGGGTAAA